>JACPGF010000366.1 GCA_016182615.1 Ignavibacteriales bacterium | reverse complement strand
GATGAATCAATGCTCCGCATTGTTGGGGAACGTAAGCTGACACCATCGCCGCTCTTGGGCGGGGTAGTTCATTACCCTCACATTGAAATGAACGATTCGCATTGATTAATAAACCATTCATGTAAAAATATTTTTCGCCGGAAGAAAAAAGCAGTAACTTTGAATATAATTCCTATAACTAATTAAGGTTGCTGTGCATGGGTCTTAAAAAAGTGCTTGACGTGGAAATGATACGAAAGCAATTCAGTTTAGTAACTGCTGTTGCCGATCTTTCCTTCTCGATGTATGAAGGAGAAATCTTTGCCCTCCTTGGACCGAACGGTGCCGGGAAAACCACAACAGTAAGAATGCTTAACGGCATACTACAACCCGACTCAGGCAGTATAACATTTCACTTGCAGAACGGCAGCGATCACAGCCCACTTTCCTCGGTGCTGGGATATTTACCCGAGGAGCGCGGTCTGTATCAGGAAGTCAGTATCCTTAAAACACTCACATTCATGGGCATCATCAGAGGGCTTGGCAGGAAGAACGCCGCGTTTGCTGCCGAAAAGTGGCTTGAGCAGCTTGAACTGCTTGATAGAAAAAACGAGAAACTTAACACGCTATCAAAAGGTAATCAACAAAAAATACAATTTATCGCCTCTGTAATACACAACCCGAAGTTTGCCATTCTTGATGAGCCGTTTTCCGGATTTGACCCCATCAATCAGGAAAAATTTCTGGATATTATGAAAAACCTTGCCGCCAAGGGCACTACCGTATTGTTGAGTGCTCATCAAATGCACCTTGTTGAACGGATTGCTGACCGGGTACTTTTAATGAATAACGGCAAAAGTATTGCTTACGGCACTGTTGCCGATATCAAGGCAAGTACGATTCCCGGACAAGCAGTCTCACTTGTGTTCGAAGAAATATCAGACCTGAAGTTGATACAAGATGATGCATCGGTTGCACGGATTGAAATTACCGGTGAAAGACACATTAAAGTTTTTCTGAAAAGCCCCAAGACACTTTCGGTATTCCTGAAAAATGTTGCCGGGTCTTATAAACTTCAGTCGGTATCAACAGAACACATTTCTCTGCATGATGCTTTTATCGAAAAAATTGCTCAAGATAGTGAGGTGCAAAATGCGGGATAAAAAAATGACTCTCGAAATTGCAAAATGGGAATTTGGCAGATGGTTTAAAATAAAAGAACAAGTGATAACCCTTCTTGTCAGTGTTGCCATTAGTGCCCTTGTTTTTGGCGGAGTACGGCTGTTTGATAAATTTGGAAATAACCAGAAAACAGTTGCGATTATCTCAGACACGCCCGTAACATTGCCGTTACCAAAAGAGTCGGGCATAGTGTTTAACCTGATGCCGGTCGCGGCAAAAGACTCGATGATAGCCTTATGCAAAATGGAAGCTATAGATGGCGTATTGATACTACAGGCTGATAATCAGGCTGATATGGTTGTGCGGAAAAAAGGGAAATGGGTGGATGAAATTCAGGCTGCTCTTACCGCGTTAAGCAGGCATGAGCGAATGGCAAAAGCAGGCATCAGTCCCGAAAAAATGCAAAGTATTTTTGCAGAAGCAGCGCTAAGAGTAATCGCAACCGAGGAAACCGGGCTCAAGTCAACTGCCGAGGATAAAATTGCGGCGGGAGTATTTATTGGATTTATGCTTATCGGAGTATTTCTGGGGCTCGCGTATCAGTTTGTTGCTATCACGGGCGAAAAGCAATCGCGGATTACCGAAGTGATTGTCTCGGCTGTCAGTCCACAGATTTGGATAGACGGAAAAATAATAGGTATATCGCTGCTATCCTTGGCGCTGTTATTCATCTACATCCTCAGTTCGATATTATTTGTTGCAGTTTCAGCAATGCTGGGCTCAGGCTGGGCGTTTCCGGTTGTGGCAGGCAGCCCTGCACTGATGATGTTATTGCTTCTTTTCGCGATGCTCGGTTTCATGTTCTGGAATACGTTTTTCGCGGCAATCGCGGCTACGATAAACGACCCGAACACTTCTGCTCGTGGCTCATTAATAATGCTGCCTTCTATTCCAATTGCAATTGCCTTTTTAGCGTTTGGCAATCCGGACTCGCTAACCATGCGCGTGTTGTCCATATTTCCGCTAACCGCAGCACCGGTAATGTCGGTCCGCTTAGTATTAACTTCGGTATCTTGGTTTGAAATACTTACCGCTGCTCTGCTCCTGATATTTTCGGTGCATCTGCTTCGTAATATGGCTGGCAAAATATTCGCATTGTCAATACTGATGTACGGTAAAGAACCATCGTTTGGCGAAATGATGAAGTGGGTAGGGAGAAGGAATGAATAATGTAAAATGTAGAATGTAAAATGAAGGGCAGGAATTGTGATTGTTTTTTGCAATAGGTAATTCTGTTTAATTAGTCTGTTAACTATAAATAATAAAGGAAAAAATATGCTTGAAACTATTGCCAAACGGTTGGAACAACAACATCTCGGCATTAATCATGTTATTGCAGGGCTTGATGATGCTGCACTGAGAAGAAAACCGCAGCCGGACAAATGGAACATAGTTGATAATATTGCTCACATTGCGTCGTATCAACTTTTATTTACAGAGCGGATGCAAAAAACAATCGCCGGAGAGTCATTAACATTTGGTGGATATGTCCCCGAACAAGACGCACGTTTTCTGGAAATGCAAAAATGGTCTGTTACAGAATTGCTTGCCAGCCTCGAAAAAGGCGGGCTAAACTTATGCACGTTGCTGAACAATGCAACGGGTAAACAGCTAGCCAATACTGCCACGCACTTAAAATATGGCAGCCTGAATGTAACCTCATGGGCAGAGTTTTATCTGCTGCACGAGGCCCACCACATGTTTACCATATTTAAGCTGGCTAAAGGGATTTTGTAGGAATTATGAATTTTGAGTGATGAGTTATGAGTGGAGATTTTATTGAGAAAAATATCTAATGAAACTGTGAAATGAGTGCATTGGAGTTTGTTGATTTGCACAGAAGGATTGTAATTGGGATGAAGTGACTCGATCTGAAGGGTTTCCTGAATTTGAGTTACAACGCGAGCGTGATGTTCAAAATATCATAGCGATGGTAAAGTGTAAGCCCCTTTCTAACCTTATTGATAGCTGCCATAGCTTCGGTGGGGTTTTCTGTTTGTAGCAAACCCCGCCACCAACGTTCTATTGCCCCGTTTGGGTAACCCCGCACGGGAAGCAAGAGAGATGGATAAAATGGTACAGGTTTGACAATTAGGAAAGTGCACCCTTACAGGGCGCTGAATGCATTTTGGGTGGAATGCATTTTGGGTGGGTTTTTCTACAAACAGAGCACCCCGCTGGGGTGCAGGAATGTGTAATTGGGAATTTTTGTGTTTGTTAAACGTAATGAAAATATAGTAATTTGAAAAAACAACGTTGTTGATAAAGCATCAATCCAATTTTGATTCAAATCCCCTTGTTGGTTCTTAAAGGCCCCGTAGGGGTCTTCCGTTTGTAGCAAACCCCGCTACCCCCGCTTTTTTTGCCCCGTAGGGGTAATCCCGCACGGAAAACAAGAGACATGGATAAAATGGCAATGTTTTGCAATTGGAAAGTGCACCCTTACAGGGCGCTGAATGCATTTTGGGTGGGTTTTTCTACAAACAGAACACCCCGCTGGGGTGCAGGAATGTGTAATTGGGAATTTTTGTGTTTGTTAAACGTCATGAAAATATAGTAATTTGAAAAAACAACGTTGTTGATAAAGCATCAATCCAATTTTGATTCAAGCCGCATTATTGGCAGCTTTAAGCCCCGGAGGGGTTTTCTATTTGTAGCAAACCCTGCCCCCAACGTTCTATTGCCCCGTAGGGGTAATCCCGCACGGAAAACAAGAGAGATGGAAAATATGGTAAATGTTCGACAATTGGAAAGGTGCACCACCACGGGACACTTTTTTGTATGATTTCTACAAACAGAGCACCTCGCTGGGGTTCAAGTAAATATTGGAATAAAATTCCACGTGATAAAGATTTTTGCACAAGACGATATGCAAATTGTATTTATAACAAAATCAATTCCACCGTTCTTTCAGTTGACCTCATCCATCTTTATTTCAGGGAGCATTATTCAGGAATGGGTGTACGGCAATAGTATTATGGAGGTTGGCATATCGTAAAAAATGCAATTTCTTACTAACATCTATTAGGAGGGCGTTGCTCAAAAATCAGGGCACCGATTGTGGAAAGCTCAATAATCATGAAATTCAAATGAAAGAACATATTTGTTTGCAAAAAACTCGTATCATTTTAAAGTTGTTCGGCTCTCCTTGTAGAACAGGTTCTAATCCGATAGCAAATTTAGTAGATTGCCTCCTTTTTTTGTCTTGCAACAAAACTCTACAGTGAAAGCAAGTTTTTATTACCGGCTTCACTAAAATATTTATACTACTACTTTGATAGCCTCATCAGTGGGAATGGAATTAGTCTAATAAAAGTAAAAGGGGCACTGAGGCCCCCTTTAATTATCTTAATTTTATCCCGGTTACCTACTCTTTTAAAAATCCCTTTAGCTCTCGATATATTCCCTTTGGCTTTTAATAAATCCCATTTAGCTTTCCGTGTATTCCCAATTAAAGTAATTCAAGAAAGGATTTGATATTATCAATTGTCCAATTTACAATTCTCACATTTCCCAGTTCAGACGGTAAAATGGCCGGACGGTCAGCATCAGAGCCCCAAATGCCGCGCCGTGGTATTCTTTCTTCCTTTGCACAATTTACTTCCCAAATTTGCCCGTTTGTCGGTGTCGTATTAGACGTTACAATGACAATCATTCCGCTGCACCCTTTCATCATTGTCCTGCAATTTGTTTTCCATTTTTTATCCCACGGTTCTTTAACAGACATGTTGTAAAATTCGTATGGTATCTTTGCATTTCTTGTCTGGTCAATAAAATAATCCCTTAACTTTACGTCCTCCTCTGCAAAACTGACAAACACTCTTTTTGCCATAGTAACTTTCCTCCGTAGTTAACTATTATTATTATACTGATTTAAGTTAAGTGATTCGCGTTATTACTTTTAGCAGAACATCTTTATCAGGTGATATGCACTCTCTTGCGCACAACAGTAAATCCTAAATGATTAATACACTGGTATATCGAGCCAGGAAGTTTATTTTCTGCTATGAATAAACTAAGGCAATACTTAACAAGTGTCAATGCGTAGAAATACTGAATTTTTTACTTTTTTGCTGATTTATTGGTGAGTTACAAGTTAAATCAGTTGTTTCAGTATTTACGCAATCACCTAAGGTTCAAAATGTCCCTTTCCCATTTTATTTTAGGAATTCAAATTTCAGCTTTATCTGCAATCCGTTTGTATTGGGAACTGATCCGTGATTGAGTTAACTTCACGCTGTTAAACTAAATCCTTCATTATAGACCGCCATACAACAGATAGCTTAATATACTCGTATTTGAAAAACCCGGTTGAAAAGGATGGGATTGATTTTCCATAAACAAATGGGATATGATGCAAACTAATTATTCTGCGATATAATAAAGGCCGGGAGCCAGCGAAGGCTGGCTCCCTTCTTGCTTATAATTTTAATGAAACTACAGGTTAGTTTTAAACGATAAGTAAATTCAGTTCAGACAGATGTCAAAAAATCATGTTCTATCATCTTAACAATATCATTTTCCCGGATTTTATTTCGGCGTTTTTACTTCCATTTATCGGCGCTGCTTTTATGCTGTACATATATACGCCGCTTGCAAATTTGTCGCCGTTAAAAATAATTTTATATTCGCCGGCCTGCTTTTCGGATTCTACAAGCGTGGCTATTTCTTTGCCTAATGAATTGAATATTTTTATTGTTATTTTGCTGTATGAGGGTATCCGATAGGA
>JACPGF010000032.1 GCA_016182615.1 Ignavibacteriales bacterium | reverse complement strand
GACTTGTACCTTCATTTTGCAAAGATTTGACGTATTCAATAATTATTTTTATAGCTTTTGAAAAAAATTGAAATTTGAGTATGTTATGAAGTTATTTATTATCATGAAAGAACTTTAATGACTGCTGTCGAGATTAAAATAGTTAATTCCAAATCCGATTTAATGAAATTTATCAAGTTTCCTTGGGCAGTATATAAGAATGATCCTTACTGGGTACCGCCATTAATTATGGACAGGAAAAAGGTAATGGGTAAGGATAAAAACCCTTTTTTTGAGCACGCGCAAGCTGAATACTTTTTAGCATACCGTGATAATGAAATTGTTGGACGCATTGCTGCAATTAAAAATGACCTGCACAATCAATATAATAATGATGAAGTCGGTTTTTTCGGCTTCTTTGAGTGTTTCAATGATCAGGAGGCTGCAAATACTTTATTTGACACAGCAGCAAAGTGGCTGAAGGATCATGGAATGAAAGCCATGCGGGGGCCGGCAAATCCATCAAGCAATGACGAGTACGGTATGTTACTGGAAGGTTTTGATGACTCTCCCAGGTTATTAATGACATATAACCCAAAGTATTATCTGGATTTATGTGAGGCTTATGGGCTAAAAAAGGCCAAAGACCTTAATGCGTATAGTTTATCTGTCGATGCAGTGCAGTCATCAGACAAGTTAATGAGAATTGCTAAACTCGCGCAGGAGCGTTACGGGCTTGAATTAAGGCAGCTTGATATAAAAGATTTCAAGAACGAGATTGAAAAAGTAAAATATGTCTATAACAAAGCTTGGGCACCTAACTGGGGCTTTGTCCCATTAACCGATAAAGAATTAGATGCAATGGCAGATGACTTAAAACCGCTCGTTGAAGCCTCACTGGTACTTTTTGGATATATTAAAGGTGAACTTGTCGGATTCACTTTAACAATGCTTGATTATAATGAAGTCTTTAAAACTATGGATGGAAGATTATTCCCTTTCGGCTGGATAAAATTGCTTACCGGCAAGAAAAAAATTACTTGGACCAGAGTTATCACTCTTGGAATACTCCCTGAGCATCAGCGAAAAGGATTAGATGCAGTGTTTTATTATCACTTGACAGAACGGGCAAAAAAACTTGGTATATCCCGCGGTGAAGCCAGTTGGATACTTGAAGACAATGTTATGATGAATAGAGGGGCAGTGGTTATGAAAGGCGAGTTATACAAAAAGTACCGTGTGTATGAAATTGTTTTATAAATTAAAATTTCTTCTACCGTTTTGTATTGGATGTTTTTTTAACATTGCTCTTTTCGGACAAGTCAATGATGATTTGATAAAAACTGTTTTTTCCGGGGAATTTGACAAAAAAATTATAAATGAATATCTAAATGCAAAAGATATAGTTAAACAAAAATCGGCTATTTTAGCAGCGGCACAGAGTGGCGATTCATCTTTCGCAGCAATATTGATTGCAAAAACGAATAAAGATAATATTCAGGATATTGCTTTTGCTTTATCCAAACTGCCCTATTCTCAAATAACTATTGATTTTCTTTTCAATCAACTCAATACGAATAAGACGGATGCTGCTTCTGAACAAATATATTGTGCACTCGGTAAGACAGGTTCGGAACAAACTCTCGCTAAGCTGGCGTTACTCTATGAACAAAAAAAATTGCCCAACACTGCCGGAATTTCTCTGGCAGTATTTCATTTCTTGCAGAGAAAAATAAACAATTCTAAATCTTCAATCATTCTATCAACAGAAATATCAAAGGCAAGTTCTAGAAAAGCACTGAAAGAGGCATTATTTACAATTTATAGAATGCCGGTAGATTCTGCATTAGTAATAACCGTTAGTAATTTACAAGGTAAACCTGAAATCAAAAATGCGGATGCCGGCACCCTGCAGTATTTTGCTGGTGTACTCAGGAAATATAGAATAAAACCATCCGAAGAAATCCAATCATTTCTTTCGGGAAATAGTGATTTCGCGGTTCGTATTGAGTCTATCCGATTGCAATCAGCTCTTCAATTTTCTGATTCAGGTGCAATAAAGAAGTATTTGAAACACTTCAGTGATACTAACGAAAATGTGAGAATTCAGGCAGCTCAGCCGCTTACCATAAATACGGTTTTAACAAAGGATTTAAAACTTTTTATCGCGGATAAGCTGTTTGCTTTGATTCCAGAGAATAATTCCTCCCAAGTTAAGTTTCAGATATTATCAGCGATATTGAGAATTGAGCCGGCACTATCATTTGTCGTGGAGAAATACTTTAAAAACCTTTCGCCACATGCTGTTACGGAGATTGTGTTTAGTTTTCCAAAACTCCGGGAGTGTCAAAGGTTTTACCTGAAATGGATTTGCATGAGTTTTCTCGTCAAATACTGCTATCAGAATCCTCACCCGTGCTTCTTGCCGCTCTTTTTGAAAATATGGACTCCACCCTATTTGTCAATTTGCCAACTGAGGCGATTGAACGGATAAAAAACTTGGTTCTCTATAATTTAGGGAACACTGAATATACCGATTGTTTCAATGCACTAACCACCTTGTTGAAAACTGTTTCAACTGAATGGAGTCAGGATTTAATCCGTATCATAAAAACCACATCAATTAAAAGTGTGGCGGAAAAGTTCGGTAAAAAAACGAATCCTTCGAATATTCTGGAAAAACTAAACAGTGATCTCCTTAAATCTGCAACAGTTGTTATTTCCACAACAAAGGGACATATTGTTGTACAATTAAACCCTGCAATTGCTCCGGTATCCTCGGCAAACTTCCTTTCACTTGCAAATAAAAACTACTTTAATAATATCGAATTCCATCGTGTCGTTCCCGGATTTGTTATTCAGGCAGGTGACCCCACCGGAACAGGCAGTGGCGGACCCGGCTATGAAATTATAACTGAGTTATCACCATTTCATTATAAAAAAGGCACATTGGGAATGGCACGCTCAGATTTTAACACCGAAGGTTCGCAATGGTTTATCACAACTGGTGAATACTATCATTTAGACGGTAATTACACGGTATTCGGTACTGTATTAAGCGGTCTGGATGTTGCAGAGAACATCACACAAGACGATTCCATAATAAGTGTTTCCGTTAACGATTAGTTCTTGCCTGTACAATGACTATTGCAGCAATAATTTTATCAATTGTAAGTTTCTTCTTTTTTCTACTTTCAATAATTACAGTCCGAAAAGTTTTTACACGTTCAAATAGAAAAAATCTCTCTGAGCTTCCGGCATTTTCAATAATTATTGCTTGCAAAAATGCCGGGAAAACACTTCCCGCTTTATTACCCTCCCTGCGCCAATTACGTTATCCGAATGCTATGTTTGAAATAATATTTGTTGATGACTGCTCCGAAGATGATACAAAAATACAATTACTCGAATTTGTAAAACATTCGGGCATACCGTCAGAATACCTATTGGTAACAAATAAACTTTGGCCGGCAAAAAAAGGGGTTTTGGCTGCGGGAATAGCAAAAGCACGTTTCGATTACCTTGTTATTACTGATGCAGATTGTGTTATCAGTGCTGATTGGTTAAACGGCTTTGCAGAAAAGTATGCTGAAGGTTACGAAATGATTGTTGGCCCGGCTCCATTTTATTCTAACAACCAGCTGATTAATAAAATTGCCTGTTTTGAACAATTTCACAATTCGCTGTTAATGCTCAGCATGGCGGAACATGGCCATGCATTTACAGCAACGGCGAGGAATTTGACATTTACCAGAAACCTTTACGAAGCGTGCGGAGGGTACACTAAAACACTTGGCAGACTAAGTGGTGATGATGATTTGTTACTGCAGGAAGCAAAGAAAGCCGGATTTTCCATCGGCTATATTACCTCATTAAAATATGCAGTTTTTTCTTATACCCCGGAAAATTTTAAGAAATACCTCCGGCAAAAGGCCAGACATGTATCAACATCACACATCTATCCAACCAAAACAAAGCTTTTATTAACCATCTGGTTCGCTTTACAGTCTTTCAGTTTATTTTCATTTTTATTAACACCGTTTTCGGTTTTATTCATCGTACCTACAGCGATAAAGTTAACGTATGAAATTTGGGTTGTAAAAGCCCATGCTGAAGAAGCCGGGTATAGATTTACCATTTTACAATGCTTTTTATTGCCATTTTTGAAAGAGATTTTCGTCCCTGTTCATTTTATCCGCTCGATTTTTTGGAACAAAAATTGGTAGGATAAAAAAAAGTGTCCTGCTTTAAGATTTAACTTGCATCCTTATCAATCCTACCCTATTTTTATTACAGTAAAGAATGAATTACGGTATGTGGATAACTTGTGGATATCCACATTCTGTGAAAAAGTTTCACACTAACAAAATTGTTGATTTGATATTTTAGGTTAGTTAAGTTGTTATTAAACATTAATCAAAGCACCATAAAGCCTTTAATTACATTATTTTAGCTTGTGGTCAGAAAATGTGGATAACTTGTGAATAAAAAAAACTTGCATATTTCAAATCCTCTAAAAAATTATAAAACAATAACTTTCGAAATTTAGAATTGTGGAAAACTCTCATGCCGGCTGCAATTGAAGCGCAAATTACTGTATCACCTTTTGAAGCCTGGAACGCGTGCCTCAGACTCATTAAAGAGAATGTTACACCGTACACGTACAATACCTGGTTTATGCCTATTAAGGCGGTTGACCTTGCTGACGAAAAACTGACCATTCAGCTTCCTAATTCGTATTTTTACGAATGGATTGAAAGCCGTTTTAGCGGGCTCTTGAACAAAAGCCTTAAACTAGTTCTTGGAGATGGCGCAATATTAGCCTATCAGTATGAAGATCCGATGCAGATTGAAAAACAGGAAAAAGAGGCACGCGCCGCAGCCGCGAATTTATTGAACCCGTTAAGCACGAATCGAATTTAAAGCCATCTTTTACCTTTGACAATTTTATCAAAGGCTCGTGCAACCAATTAGCTAACGCAGCCGCGTTCGCGATTGCTGCATCCCCGGAGGCTACTTCATTCAATCCCTTCTTTATCTATGGTGGGGTAGGTCTTGGTAAAACACACCTTGCAATGGCAATCGGCAATAGAATTATCGAGAATTTCCCCCAGAAAAAGGTCATTTATCTTCCGTTAGACAAGTTTTTTATTCAATATGTCGAAGCAATTAAAGAGAACAGAGGGCAGCAATTTCAAAGTTTTTATCAGACCATTGATGTATTAATCCTTGATGATGTACAGTTCTTTATCGGAAAAGAAAAAACACAGGAATTGTTTTTCCATATTTTTAATGCCCTCCATCAAAGCGGCAAACAGATCATCCTAACGAGTGATAAACCGCCTAAGGAGTTGCGCGGGCTCGATGAACGCCTTGTTTCGCGGTTTAACTGGGGTCTCACTGCCGATATTCAGGCTCCCGATTTCGAAACCCGTTTTGCCATCCTCAACCGGAAGGCCGAGGACTACAAATTGCAAGTTTCGGATGAGATTCTTGAGTATATAGCAATGAATGTAACCTCAAACATCAGGGAACTTGAGGGCTGTCTGATCCGCCTTTTGGCTAATGTCACTATTACTTCAAGGGAAATGAACCTTGATCTGGTAAAGGAATCTGTTCAGCAAATATCAACGGCAAAAAAGTCAACGGTTTCCACGGATGTAATCTCAAAAATTGTCAGCGAATACTTTAATCTGGATGAGAACAAATTGCGGGATAAAACCCGGAAGCAGGAAATTGTACTTGCCCGTCAGATAGCTATGTTCCTTACAAAAGAGCTTACCAGAAACTCACTTAAAAATATCGGATTGTTTTTTGGCGGCCGTGATCATACAACCGTTATACACGCTTGTGAAAACATTCAGGGGCAAATTGAGAAAGATATGAAAGTAAAAGACATTGTATACAGCCTTAGAAATAAGGTGTTATTGGCTTGTTCCTGATATCGCATTAGGGGAAAATACTAATTCTACGCTGTGTTTGTTTACTCAGGTCTGTGTTTGACAGAGTAATTGTACAAGACCCTTAAACAATAGCTGTTTGAGATGTTTGTCACCAACATTTTTTCTCATTTGAGCATTCGGTAGTAATATTTGCCCCGACCTGATAAACTGGCAAAACTCAAAAATTACTTATTTCGGCAGAGGTGCATACGATTGTATTTCGGGTTTATGAATCAGACGATAGGCTTTATCACCCGGACGAACTTTTTCTTGGCAAGTGAATGTGACAAAATCCCCCTTTTTAGCAGTATCTCCCGGAGCATCATTAACCCGCATTTCATTTATTTCCAATTCAATTACTCCTGACGTGCTCCCGATAATTAATAACCGGTCACCTGCATCAAGGTGATTGGTTTGAATTTGAAGATGGCAGATTTGCTTTTGCGGATAGTAATTGACAACCTTTCCGAGTAATTCTTTTTTAATCACCGAGGCATTCCCCTCGTGCTCCGCGAATCCTTCTGCCCCGGGCTGCTCCATATAAAACCCGCTGGTGAACCCTCTGTTATACACTTCAGATAATTCGGTATTAAACGCTATTTTGGCATTTTCATCTAATGCTCCGGCAAAATAAGCATCAATTGCTCTCCGGTAAACAGAAGTTACTTTTGCTGCATATTCGGGACTCCTTTTTCTGCCTTCAATTTTAAACGCATCTATACCAGACTCAATTAGAGTATCAAGGAAAAGAATGGTATTTAAGTCTTTAGAAGACATGACATAATCTTTTCCAATTAAAAGACTTGCGTCCTTTCGTACATCATAAATCTCGTACTCTCTCCGGCACGATTGCAGGCAGTCGCCCCTGTTGGCACTTCTGCCAAATACCTCATGGCTCATAAAGCACCGCCCTGAGACAGCGATACACATTGCTCCGTGGATAAAGGCTTCTATTTCAATTTGGACGTGCTCTTTAATCTCTTTAATTTGCTCGAGTGAGCATTCACGAGCCAATACAATACGTCGTGCTCCCATATCTTTGTAAATTTCTGCTGAGAGTGAGTTAGAAACTGAAGCCTGCGTTGAAATACAAAATGGCATACTATATTTTTTACATAACTGTATGGCAGCTAAGTCCCAGCAAACAATAAGGTTAATGCCACACTCAGAAGCCAGTTTTATTATAGATTCAGCTCTCTTTAATTCCCCATCGTAGAGAATGGTATTCACCACTAAATGAGTTTCAACTCCGTGCTCCCTGCAAATTTCAGTAATCTTCGGTAAATCCTGTTCTGTGAAGTTCTCAGCCATTACCCTCATGTTCAAATCCTCGATACCAAAATAGATGGCATTTGCTCCATTTTTTATAACTGCATTGAGCATGCTCCAATCCCCCGCGGGAGCAGCCAGTTCAGGTTTTCTCCTATCCTGCATTTATATCATCTCACTTAAAAGTTCCTGCCTTGGCTGGGCAATAACTACTTTATTCACCAGTAAACCTTTTTCAGCAACAAGTGCTGCTCCGGCTTCAACTGCAGCAGTTACTGCCGCAACTTCACCGGTAAGGGTTACAAATGCCTTGCCGCCAAGAGCCATTGCCAAACGTACTTCAATCAATTTTACATGCGCGGCTTTTACCGCTGCATCAGCTGCCTCAATAAGTGAAGCAATCGAGAAGGATTCAATAATGCCTAATGCTTCTAAAGTAGTAACACCCGTGTGCCCTGCAATTGCAGGAAAAACATCATGATGAACGTTAGGAATGACAAAATGGTCAATGACCCCGAAACCGATAGTTTCAACTGCTGTTTCAACAGAGGTACGGACAGCCGCCACATCGCCGCCAATAAGTACCATATATTTACCGGAACAAATCGTTCTGCAAATAATAAGTTGTACATCAGCGGTTTTTAACATAATATCCGCCGCCTGCATACCCGCGGCAATACTTGTCATTTCGATTAATCCTAAAGAGTTTAATTCTATCATTGCCTTATCTCGTTCTTGCTATTTTTATAAAATTTTCTGATACATGGGTAATCATTCCCGCCAAAGGAGAATGAATAATACTTCCAAGTTTCCCATGTACAGGTTCTGCCAACACATCACCTTCGCTCACCTTTTGCCCGGTTATAACAGTCGGCTTTGCCGGATCGCCTACGTGCTGCTTTAACAGTACCTTCAGGTTATCCGGTTCAGGAATTTCGGATAAATATGGCGTGTGAACGTTATAATCATTCAATTTTAATTTCTGAATCAACTGTTTCAATGGCACTCTTCTCCCGCTTTTCATCGGGTGTACTTTTACCGGTTTTTGTTGTTTGTATTTAACGCCGTCAATCCTCATCTGCTTTTTAGAGCGGTCACAGGCCTCTTTGGGGTATAAATCCTCCGGACAGGCGTACAATGTGCATAAACCACACGAGCAGCATAATTCAGCCATCTGATTCCACATATCCCCGCCGGTAGTTGTAAAACCGAGCGAGCGCATAACTTTATGCGGCTGTACATCGTAGCCAAGTAAATACCGTGGACAGAATTCCGTGCAATAACTGCATTGGTCACAGGCAGATTTGCCTATCCTATGCCAGTTTTGTTCAGGCTGATTCTTTCTTTTTATCAGGTAATGGTCCTTGGGAAGCACTATAAGTCCCGCGGTTGTCTTTGTAACCACATCATCAAGATCAAATGAAAGCTGACCCATCATAACTCCACCTATGAAAAGTCCAAACTCGCTCACTTTAGCTCCGCCGGCAATCTCTATCAATTCACGGAAGGACGTACCAATCTTAGCAAAGAATGTGCATGGTTTTTTAACCGCCCCGGCAATGCAGACCAGTTTTTTTGTAACGGGAATACCTTGCATGGCATTATATACATTAAAAAATGTCTCAACGTTATTGACAACGCAGCCAACATCAAGAGGAAGCCCCGCGGGGGGAATAAGACGTTTTGTTGCTTCATAAACTAATTCGTATTCATCACCAGTAGGGTAAAAATCACCAAGAGAGGTTAATTCGATGGATGAGTTAGTAATTTCCTGCATGATGTTTTCAACAGCTTGGGTGTTTTTGGCTTTTATGCCAAAATAACCCTTGCGCGCTGATGTTGATTCCATCATTAGTTTCATGCCACCCACAACTTCCTTGGCATGATGCACCATTATTTCAAAATCTTTATGGATAAGTGGTTCACACTCTGCACCATTGGCAAGAACAAATTCAACTTGTGAATTCGCTTTTACATGGGTAGGAAAACCAGCCCCGCCGGCACCGACAACTCCGGCTTTTTGTATTTGTTCAGCTATGCTCATTCTGTAACTCGTTAATTTTAGTGAAGTAAAATACATAAAAAATGGCAGGGATTATAATAGTTATGAGTTATGAATTTTGAGTTATGAGTGGGAGCTTCAATTGTCTGGGATTCTATTTTCAGAACAACTGACCTCAGGGAATTCAAGATGATACCAATTTGTAAAAATAGCCAATTCGGTAACGGGAAAGTTGTTTATATTTTGTTCAATTTTTAGCACAATATTTCTACTATTTGTTCATCCTTCCAAATATTCAATACCTACATATTCCACTTAAAGTGATATCCCTTTTTGCTCCGGTAGGAGCTATCTGTTTGTAGAAAAATAGTTGTCCATAGAACAGTGCGCTCCGTTAGGAGTGCTCCAAATAATCCCGGTAATAG
>JACPGF010000372.1 GCA_016182615.1 Ignavibacteriales bacterium | reverse complement strand
CTAAACCGCAAGTGTAATAGGATATCATTTAACTTTTGAGTTCCCTCTGGACTATAACCGGACACCGTATATTTGGAAGCAATGGCTAAGTGCTTATATTTTTAATCTTCCCAAAAACTCCACCAAAAAATCAGGTGAACCTTTTTCATTATTCATTTTCATTATTAATTATCCTCCCCCCCCGTTGCTTTTTGTGCAAAAGTTGAATAAGTTTGTAAAAACAGCTTTATTGCGGTAATGTGGGCTGTGAATGATTTTTAAAAATATGGAGAGCAACTAGACATGAAATCCGGAAATACTTTGCAATCGGGAAAAGCGGATTGGCTTAAGGCTAATCTGCTTAGAATAATTATTTTATTGCACGCCGTTACACTGCTGTTTATCGCTCCTTATATGCTGCATATTGCAATAAACAAGGTTTATATATTTGGCTTATTTGCCGTTCTTAATATTCCCCTGCTTCTGTGGCTGTACATGCGGCGCTTACCCAATGGATTTGAATTGCTTAAAGCCCTGCACTACAGAATTCAGCCTGATATCATTTCCCTGGCAAAAGGTGAATTGACCAAGGATATCCAATACGAAAATTCGCTGCGCATACCATTTGTCATAACATTTGTTTTAGTGCTGGCTGAGTATGGTACTGTAATAATGGTATTTGAGGGGTTGGTGAAGGGGTTGTTGTAGTTTACTTTTAAAGAAATATTGTTGGAAAAATTATGAAAAATAACATCTGTTTGCTCTTGATAATCATCGTGTTTATTTTAACAGGCTGCAAAAAGAATTCAGAAAACCCTGTTGTAGCAAACCCCTTCGTGGAGCCGACCAAAAAGACTTCAATAATTGTTGACAACGCAATTCTTGATTATGCTTTTGACCGAGGAAAAATTGTCAGTCTATTGTCTGCACGTATCACCCTGACAAATTCAAATCCATTAGTCTCATTTTCGCTTCGTGAAACTTCACCGGCTGATACAATAAATCTAGTCACCAAAGGTGTGTTTAATTCAGCCTATGCTAATTCCGGTTTACCAGTTGCTGATGAGTATTGGGGAGTGACCGGATTTTTTAAGAAAGGAGATTCGACAATTACTGAGGCTTTTTATGAAGACCTCATTCATTATTCCTCTATTGACAGCGTTATCTTTGAACCATACAAGTTAGTTGGTACTGTTGATACTATTGCGGTGTCAAGAGGAGGACTGTTGATGTGGAAAGAGAATTACCGCATTGATACATTACGATTTAAATTATATTTGAAACCTGCTCTTGAGATTAATTATGACCGGTTTTGTCCTACAACTATGAATTTTACTTATAAAACTGCGCAGTATGACTCGGTAAAACATATTGCACTGTTTACAGTAGGTATTGCCAAAATGAGCGCTGAACCGAAAATAGTTTTGCTGCCTTTCTCTAAGTTTGATTACAATTACGAAAATTCATTTGTTAAGATAATTACGCGTTTCAGTTTTCAGGAGGAGTGGAAAGCGGCTCCATTCCATTTGTAAGAGTGACCCGGACTGCAAGCCTTGCACTGCATCCATGCAAAGGTAGAGATTGTTGACAGCCAATGGCAAGCTTGGGAAATGTTGAAGCTTATTCTGACGACAATGTTTTTGTTATAAACTGATTTGCCGAGGCGATTTGTAATGACCTTATAAATATTTAATACATTATATCTGCCGCTCACAAAGCGGTTATTCGTTGAACCTAATTTGAAAGTAGAATTGCCCAAAATTATCGAAAGAATAATTATACTTAAAACAGTCATTTGAGGTGTGACTCAAAATTTCATTTGACATTAAATAAAAATCTATTTAATTTCGAAAAGTTCTTACTTACAATAAGAACCGGGAATTTTTAAAACAGTTCTTGCTGCAATTATCTGGGAGGATAAATGTGGGACAATTTTTCTAAGCACGGCATAGCGATGCCGAACAGAAGCAGGGTGCGCCACGATATCCTGTCTTCTTTCTGTTGGTTTCCATACCCCATGGAAACTATTGGAATTGTATGTTTTTATTTTCACGTCAATATCCTCTCATCAATCAAATCGATTTTTATCTTTAACTCAGTACAAACTCAATCCCTGTTTTTCAAACCCGGGAAATTATTGGGCATCTTAAACTATATACATAAAAAAGGAGATTCAAGTACCCGGAACGGTTTACTGTTTACCGGGAACAGGTAGTACACAACGGGAATTGCAAAATTGATTACTATGGCGGGAATCATGACGAGGAGCGGATTGGCTAAATTAAAGTGTCATAGTAAATATATTGCCAGAAATATCTTGCTGTAAAAAGCAATGCAACAAACTCTTGGTCGGCACGCATGTAAAAATGCACGCTGTCCCCAAAGGGTGCTGCGATGAATCGGCTGAAGAAAGAGAATTTTTCCCCTTCAATATATTTATTCACATAACAAGAAAGGCAAATTTATGCCAAAAACGTATCGTTATAAAAATCTTTCATTTCCTGTTTCAGACGAAACAGAGGTGTTGCTTACAGTTAGCTTTACAACCGGCGGAACATTCGGTCACACTGTGGCAGATGTTCCCAGTATTAATGATCCGGAACTACCCGATGGCGGAACGGTATCGTTAGGAAAAGGGAAAGATCTGCGGGACGACTCAACAGTGATAGCGAGTGTGTTGGGAAATTTAACACCACAGATAGACAGTCTAGGAATTAAATACGAAATTAACGGGCAGACAATTCAGGTACATCAAAACCCGAAATCTGAGGAGGAGCATCCCATAGTAATGTTAACAATTAAATTCCCCAAATGAAAAGGAGGACATACAATGAAAAAACTAATGATGCTACCGATAGTACTTCTTCTTTCGGGTATAATAATTCCGCAGCAAACACTTAACGATTTGAATACCCCGACGGCTCCTGCAGCTTGGATTATAGGTTTGCAGCCAAACTCTATATTGGCTCCAAAAACATTTCAGGCTTTAGAAGCTTCGTTGTACTCGAATTTTATGAATAGTTCGGGTGGTATAACGGTACCCGACAATTATGCATTGGAGTTCTCCCCATATTGGGCTACAAAACCGAAGCTGTCCTTTTCCGATTACATGCTTCCTAAGAAATTTTTCAAAGACCAGATAGTCCGCAATTCTTCATTCTCAATTGCATCAACAAAAAATTTCGTTTTTGAAGATAGCACTAAGACCAACAGCATTGGTTTTGGCTACCGGGTGAATTTTTATATGGGAAGTGAATCTGATGAGGCGAAGGTAGAAAAATTCAAGAAGGACTTTGAAAATAGTGCTTCGCCTGCGTTAAAAATTATTACAGCTGCAACTAAAATGCGCGATGGCCAGGTAGTAAAAAACCCGGTAGAACTTGGAATAATGCTCACACCAAGGATAACCGAAACAATGGGAAAATATTGTGACATTAATGGATTAAGTGATAAAAGGAAAGCCGAGATCATAAATAAAATAGTGCTACAAATTTCTGACCTCCCGGACTTAAGTGATGCAAGTTTGAACAAATTAAATAACATTGTATTTGAACAACTGGAGCTAGAAGCTATATTTAAGGAGTTCAAGTCCTATATCAAGGAGCGGCACGGGTTAAGTTTCGATTTGGGTTTCGCGGCAATGGTCAACTTCCCGACAAACAATTTTGAGTTCTCGGTATCTCCCCATCAAGCGCTGTGGATAACCCCAACTTACCGTTTTGCAGATGACTGGAGTATCGTGAAAATACTTGGTGTATTACGGTATGAGCAATACAATACCGACTATTACCAAAAATATTTTCCAACGGCAAAGTTCTATGATAATAATATCGATTATGGAGTTGGCGGGCAATTGGATTTTAAAAAGTTTTCCCTCCAATTTGAAATTGTTGGCAGAAGCAGCAATACCGAAATAGCTGCCGGGGTTGATGCCTTGGGACGCAAACTATACACAAAAGAGACCAGTTCAGACATTCAATACTCCGGTACGTTCAGTTACCACCTTGATGATCAGATTACTTTGAGTTACAATCTTGGCAATCTTTTCAAACCGGCGGTAAACCCAAACAGCACGTTGCTGTCCATGCTATCGGTTAACTTTGGCTTTGGTGCACCAACAAAAGAAGATTTGACCGTTAAGTAGTTATGAATTTTGCATTATGATATAGCTACTTGAACTCTTGATTTCTCAATCGTGCAAATTGCGTTTCAGTGTAAAGTTTGTAATTAGTTTGCTGAAGTTTTGCAGTTCGATTATGATCTTTTTATGCGAGTGTACATAAATAATCCCCGGTGCTATTGCAATATATGCACCGGGGTGTACACTACGTTCCCCTTTGTTTTAAAGCCAGCCGCACCTGTTGGCAGTAAGAGATAATTATCCTTGTAATTGGTATATCAACAAACCTGAATAATTTAATGTTACTTATAAACAGTGATGGAGAAAACAGAGATTGGTAAAGTGCTGCTCTGTACATAAGCAACCCTTCACCGGATAAATTGCCGTGTCACCAACTAACATGCCATCCTAAAATGAAGCTGCAAAGTTGAAACTGCCCGTCGTTTAATATGAACAAAACAGCAATTTCCTTATAATTCCGGGAGTGAATTTTGGAATTAGATGATCGGTATAGAGGGTTTATTAACTGATACTATATAATAAATTCATTTATCAAATTGATAAATCGCGTTATTAATATAATAAACAATATTTACCGGAAAAGTTGCCCTGTATGTGCTTATTTAACAGGTTTTTCGCGGCTTTTGAGGATAATGCATCAAAAGAAAGGAGAGGGATTGTGTAAAGGGTAAGGCGTGGCAATTGAAGCGATGAAGGCAATCGGGCAATTTAAGGTTGTTCCGGGTTAACTTGTTATAATATAATAGGTTACAAGCTTTCTGCTTTACAATGCATTTTGCATGCACTGCACCCGGCAAACTAGTTGTGTATAAAAAAGTCCGATTACTTGAGAGGGCAACCTCTGAATTCCTTGGGCAAGCGCTCCATAGTTTCGGGTAAGAGGGAGCAGAAAACCCTTATTCTACAGTAATTTACAAGTTTTCAGCTGCTATTGCGGCTTATTGTTATATATGCGAAAAATGCCCTTTTTTTACCGCAAATGCACAAATATTCTACCGGAGCAACCTGCTTTTTCTTAAGGCACAACTTTTGCTAATTTCTCACTGATTTCAGACTCGTAAAATCATCATTAATTATATTTTGTATAGTATAACAGCATTTTTCTGTGAAGCTGTTTTTAAGTAACCCGGAAGGATACTATCCGGCATTAAGTTAACGTTTTTTGGAGATTTCAATGGCTTCGGGACCGACAGTTTCAACTCCTTCCCTGAATTCTAATCAGGCAAACGGAAAAAATTATTCCTTTGCCCTTACCGTTTTAACATCCCTCTTTTTATACACAGGCGATGCTGATACAGTTCTGTTTCTTTTTCGCGTATTTTGTTATTTCCCTTCCGTCGGGTAAAATAGTAGAGAAAATAGGATATCAAAAAGGAATTGTTGTGGGATTGGTTGTTGCAGGTTTAGGGACGCTGTTGTTCTACCCTGCAGCCGGGCTTCGCTCGTATCCGTTGTTTTTGTTTGCATTCTTTATTCTGGCTTCGGGCATAACCCTATTACAGGTTGCCGCTAATCCTTATGTAGCAATTCTTGGCAAGCCCGATTTGGCTTCAAGCCGCTTGAATATGACTCAGGCGTTTAACTCCTTAGGTACCACTATTGCCCCGTATCTCGGCTCGTTATTTATCCTTTCGCTTGCTGTTAAAACGGCAGATGAACTTAAAGCGATGACCCCGGTTGATGTTGACCTTTATAAAGCAACAGAAGCGGCAGCAGTACAGACCCCATACCTTGGTTTGGCTGCTGTCCTCTTCATAATTGCAGCAATTTTTGCTTTTATTAAATTACCAAAAATAGATGGCGGAGTTGCCGAGGGAAATGAAACTACTGAAAACAATTCAATAGATGACAGGCACAGCAGTGCATGGGGCTACAAGCATCTGGTACTTGGTGCTATCGGTATTTTCGTGTATGTCGGTGCTGAAGTTTCAATAGGAAGTTTCCTGGTTAACTATCTCGGGCAGCCATACATAGCTGGCTTGAAAGAAGTTGATGCCGGTAAGTTTGTTTCGTTCTACTGGGGCGGTGCTATGGTAGGCCGGTTCATCGGTTCAGTAGTGCAACGGTATATTAAACCGGGCACCGTGCTTGGGTTTAATGCATTTGCCGCAGCCGCGCTGGTGGTTATTACCATGTTAACAACCGGTCCGGTAGCAATGTGGTCGGTTCTCATCGTCGGGTTATTTAACAGCATCATGTTTCCAACCATTTTTACACTTTCGATTGAAGGCTTAGGAAAGCACACGGGACAGGGTTCAGGCATACTTTGCATGGCAATTGTCGGTGGAGCAATTCTTCCGGTTATTCAGGGTTATTTTGCCGATACTATCGGTATTCATCATGCTTTTATTCTTCCGGTTCTCTGTTACCTGTATATAGCATACTTTGGTATTAAAGGACATGTTATAAAAGCCAAAGCTGCATAAGGAAGATTAATGGAACGCGTAGATGTTGTATTAGGTATTGATATCGGTGGTACCAATACCGAGTTTGGTTTTGTTGACAAAGACGGGAAATGTGTATTAGAAGGTTCAATAACCACAAATGCACAGGAGCCTGCTGAAAGATTATTCGAGCGGTTGTTTGCCAAAGTAACAGAGATGGAATTACAAGCAGGTGACGGTTTACAATTGGTTGGCATAGGTATAGGAGCACCGAACGCCAACTATTATAAAGGAACCGTAGAACAACCGCCCAATTTAAATTGGGGCATTGTTGATGTTATTAACATTGTCCGCGGTTACAGGAATCTGCCAGCCGCGATTACTAATGATGCAAATGCAGCGGCAATTGGCGAGATGCAGTTCGGTGCCGCCCGCGGCATGAAAAATTTTATTGTTATTACACTTGGTACCGGGCTTGGCAGCGGTATTGTTGTTAATGGTTCAGTGGTTTACGGCCATGATGGATTTGCCGGGGAAATCGGCCACGTGATAGTAGTGCCGGGCGGCAGGGAATGCGGCTGCGGCCGTAATGGCTGCCTCGAGGCTTATGCGTCGGCATCGGGTATCAGGCGTACCGTGTTTGAGCTATTATGTGATGATAATGATGCAAGCCTGCTGCGGGATATTCCGTTTAACCAGTTAACAGCTAAAGATATTTATGATGCAGCAATGCAAGATGATGCAATAGCCTTAAAAGCTTTTGAATTTACCGGAGAAATCCTTGGTGAAACGCTGGCCAATTCCGTAGCTTATTTGTCACCCGAGGCGATTATTCTTTTCGGCGGGCTGGCGGCTTCTGGTGATTTGCTCTTTAAACCGGCGCAGGAGGCAATGGAAAGCAATATGCTTAATATTTTTGCCGGAAAAACAAGGCTGCTGCCATCTGCATTAACCAATGGCAACACGGCGGTTCTGGGTGCCGCGGCACTCATGTGGAACGACTTAGCCGCTGCCAAAAACTGATATCCTTTTTACGAGGTGTATGCTGTCTTTTGTTGTTTATCAAATACAGTATATACCTCAAATTTGTTACGTGTACGTTTATTACTTTATTTGAAACTACTGTTATCCTATGAAATTAGCAATTCCGTTCCTCATTATTCTCACCCTCTGTGTTTCATCATGCAAAGAAAAATCAAACCCTGTTGCAGATAATAATTCGGTTGAAAGCCGGGTTGAAAAACTTCTGGGACAAATGACCATAGAAGAAAAAATTGGACAGATGACACAGGCCGAGTGCAATCAATTAACCAGTAAAAATGATATAAAAGACTATGCACTAGGTTCTTTGCTCAGCGGCGGCGGCTCTCCCCCGGGAACAAACACCGCGCAGGGCTGGGCAGACGCGTATGATGATTTGCAAAAGTGGGCACTGCAAAGCAGGCTTAAAATACCCATCATCTATGGAGTAGATGCAGTTCACGGGCATAATAATGTTTATGGCGCTACCATTTTTCCGCATAATATCGGGTTAGGCTGCACATTGGATGCAGACTTAGTTGAACGTGCAGCAAGAATAACGGCCGAAGAAGTAGCAGCGACAGGTATCGACTGGACATTTGCACCGTGTATCGCCGTTCCGCAGGATGAACGGTGGGGCAGGACTTACGAGGGTTTCGGAGAAACAGCCGAGTTGCAAAAGATATTTGCAGTTGCAGCCGTGAAAGGTTTTCAAACTGCTTCGCTTGCAGGCAATTCTTCGGTACTGGCATGCGCCAAGCACTATGTTGGCGATGGCGCAACTACAGGCGGAAAAGACCAGGGCAATGTTTTATACGATGAAGCAGCAATACGCGCGAAACATCTGCCCGGCTATATCGATGCTATAAAGAATAATGTTGGCTCCATAATGGTTTCGTATAACAGCATCAATGGCAGTAAAATGCACGGCAGCAAGTACTGGATTACCGATGTGTTGAAAAAAGAGCTTGGGTTTACGGGAATAGTAGTTTCTGATTGGAACGGTATTGACCAGTTGCCGGGAGATTACAAAAGCGATATTGAAACGTCCATAAACGCGGGTATTGACATGGTTATGGTGCCCGGTGCATACAAAAGTTTTATTGTATTGTTAAAGCAACTGGTTACCGAAGGCAAGGTTCCCGTGAGCAGAATCGATGATGCGGTAAGGAGAATATTAAAGGTTAAAGTGCAAATGGGATTGTTTGAAAAACCTTTTACAGACCGCTCGCTGCTTGCATCATTCGCATCAGCCGCGCACAAGGCGGTTGCGCGGGAATGCGTCCGAAAATCGCTTGTCCTCTTGAAAAATTCGGCTCAGACACTTCCGCTTAACAAAAACATTGCAAAACTTTTTGTTGCCGGTAAGCATGCCGATAATATCGGTCTGCAATGCGGCGGATGGAGTATCTCCTGGCAAGGGCTTTCATACACGGCAACGCCGGGAACAACAATTCTGCAGGGAATTAAAAACACCGTTAGTTCAACAACACAAGTAACATACTCGCAGAATGGCGCAGGTGCTGCTGGATATAATGCGGCAATTGTGGTAGTTGGTGAGCAGCCGTACGCTGAGGGTAGTGGTGACAGGACGGACCTTTCACTGAGCGCGGAGGATAAATTGATTATACAAAATGTAAAGTCAGCGGGTATTCCTGTTGTTGTGGTGCTTATCTCGGGCAGACCCATGACAGTAAGCAGTGAAATAGACAACGCGGATGCATTTGTAGCGGCTTGGCTGCCGGGTACCGAAGGGCAGGGTGTGGCCGATGTGCTTTTTGGTGATTATCCCTTCTCCGGAAAACTTTCACATTCGTGGCCAAAAGCTATGGCGGATATCCCGGTTAATACCGGGCAGCAGAATTATCTTCCGCTATACCCTTATGGTTATGGATTAACATATTAAAATAATACAGGCGTAAAAATATGAATAACAAAATTGTACTGATAATTTTATTGCTTGCAGCAGCAGGTATGCAGGCGCAATACAAATATGATAACCGTTATGAAAGTAAAATCGATTCAATCATTAAGTTGATGACCCTTGAGGAAAAAGCCGGGCAGCTAAACCAGTTGGCTTATGGCTGGGGCTGGGGCCCAACAGTTAAAAGTGAAGTAAAGGGTGATTATGCTAAAATGGTAGCAGAAGGAAAAATAGGTTCTTTCCTGAATGCCGTTGGAGCGGACCTGACACGAGACCTGCAAAAAGTGGCAATGGAAAAATCGCGTTTACACATTCCGCTTATCTTCGGGTTTGACGTTATACACGGGTTTAAAACAACCTTCCCGGTACCGCTGGCAGAAGTGGCAAGCTGGGATCCGGCAATTGTAGAGTACAGTGCCAAGATGCAGGCAAAAGAAGCCGCTGCAACCGGCATACACTGGACTTTTGCACCCATGGTTGATATTGCCCGTGACAGCCGCTGGGGCCGCATTGTTGAAGGAGCCGGAGAGGATACCTATCTCGGTTCTATTATGGCAGCAGCACGGGTGAAAGGTTTTCAGGGCACCCTTGGTAATGAAAACATTGCTGCCTGTGTAAAACATTTTGCCGCCTATGGTGCCGCGGAAGGCGGGCGGGACTATAACACGGTTGATATTTCGGAGCGGGTTTTGCGCGAAACCTACCTGCCGCCATTTAAAGCCGCTTTGGACGCGGGTGCGCTTACCTTCATGTGCTCGTTTAATGAAATTGCAGGTGTCCCTTCATCGGGCAGTAAATTTTTGTTGAGTGATGTTTTGCGGAACGAGTGGCAATTCAAAGGGTTCGTGGTCAGTGACTGGAACTCACCGGGTGAAATGATTAATCATGGGTTTGCAGCGGACTTGAAGGATGCAGCCCGGATAAGTATTACCGCGGGTTTGGACATGGATATGGAATCGCGCGCATATACCGCGTATCTCAAAGAGCTCGTTGAGAAAAAGCAAGTTCCCGTTGCTGATGTGGATGAATCGGTCCGCCGGGTGCTGCGGGTTAAATTTATTCTTGGCTTGTTTGATGACCCGTACAAGTATTGCAGTAAAGAGCGTGAACAAAATTTTGTAATGAGCAAAGAAATGCAGGATGCTGCATTGAAGGTTGCGGAGCAGTCAATCGTGTTGTTAAAGAACAATGGCGTGCTGCCGTTGAAAGATGCATACAAGAAAATCGCGGTTGTTGGCCCATGCGCGAATGCTAAAAAAATACCGCTTGGTTCTTGGGAACAATACGGCGATTCAAATGATGTTGTTACCGTGCTTGAAGGAATAAAGAAAACATATCCAAAGGCGGATGTTACATTTGTGCAGGCAGTAACAATTACCGACACAACAAAGGCCGGATTTGATGAAGCTGTGCAAGCTGCCAAGGATGCTGAACTGGTTATTGCAGTTGTTGGTGAAGACGGGCACATGAGCGGGGAAGCTAGTTGCCGCGCCTCGATTGACTTACCCGGTGTGCAAAACGAACTTGTTGAGGCATTACAAAAAACAGGCAAACCGCTTGTTGTTGTTCTAATGAACGGCAGGGCGCTGGCTCTTGGTGCAATTGATAAAAATGCTGATGCCGTTGTTGAAGCTTGGTTCCCGGGGATAACCTGCGGTACTGCCATTACCAATGTGTTAACGGGAAAAATTAATCCCTCGGCACGCCTGCCGATAACTTTCCCGAAAGTTACGGGGCAGATACCATCGCACTATAATCACAAAAACACCGGGCGCCCGAATGACCCGAACAACCACTATACCTCGGGATACCTTGATACCGATATTAACCCGCTATATCCGTTTGGATATGGATTAAGTTATACGGCATTTAAATATGGCACAGTAAAACTAAGTAAGCAGAGCATAAAAGCCACTGATAAAATTACCGTTACCGTTCCGGTAAGCAACACCGGAAAATTAGAGGGAACCGAAACGGTGCAGCTATATCTCCGCGATATGGTTGGCAGTGTTACCCGTCCGGTAAAAGAATTAAAACGTTTTGTAAAAGTAAACCTGAAACCCGGCGAAAGTAAAGATGTACAGTTTACTATTAACGAGGAAGACCTTAAATTCTGGGATATAAACATGCACTTTAGCAGCGAGCCCGGAGAATTCAGGGTCATGGTTGGCGGCAACTCACGCGATGTGCAGCAAGAAACTTTTACATTAGAATAGAGGACTGTGATGCGTTTTTTTCTGTTAATGGCTGTATCAGTAATTCTTCTTTTTACCGGGTGTGAAAAGCCCAACGATAGCGACAGCGGCGGATATAAAATTCCGTCAACGATCAAGGGGCAGATAACAAATCCCGAAGGTGTTGGTGTGGCAGGTGCAAAAATAACGCTTACAACTGCTGCCGGTTTTGAGGCTGTATATAGTACAACAAACGGTTTATATACAATTTCCGGGTTCCCGGCTGCAAAGCACACGGCAAGAATAGAAAAACCGGGATATAGTGAGCGGATTATAGAAATACCATCGGCTGTTAACGGCGCATCAACACTTAACGTGCAATTATCGCGTGCAACATACGTTATACCGGAAGTTAAACCCCTTAGTTCTGGCCCGGTGCGTATTAATTACGGTAAACTCGAAACTGATTTTGCCGGTACTGGCACATATACGCCTTTTTATGTAAAAGGAGTTGCATTTTCTCCAAAACCGATTGATGATAAGCCGATCACCACAAAATTATATGATCAATGCATCACGTATCTGAAAGAATTGAATGCCAACACCATACGCACCTATAGCGGTGTTGATAAATATATGCTGAAAAAGTGCGCGGAGAACGGCATAAGGGTTATTGTAACCTATTGGGTAAACACTGATCTCGATTTTGCCAATACTACCGTCCGCAAAAATTTGATTGACGGATTTGCTGCTATGGTGCTGGACTTGAAAGACTTTCCCGGCGTACTGATGTGGAATCTCGGTAATGAACAAAACGTGAAGAATGGTGCCAATGTTAACTGGTTCACGTTAACGCAAGAAATGGCGATTGAAGCCTATAAAGTTGAAGGCGCAAAGTATCATCCGGTGTGCATTAATAATGGCGGCATTATGAATGTCGGCTTGAAGGGTATAAAAAGTAATGATAGCTCCCTTACATACGTGGATGCGTGGGCAACGAATATTTACGCGGTTGATCTTACTAACGACTTTATTGCTTACAAGAGTAAATCGAACAAACCGCTTGTGATTACCGAGTTTGGTATTGATGCACTTGATAACCGGACGAAAGTTGAATACGAAACCACGCAGGCAAGCCACGACAGCAGCAACTGGGCGCAAATTAAGAGTGCACCATTTATACTTGGCGGCACGGTTTTCGAATTTACCGATGAGTGGTGGAAGGAAGGATTGGCGGGAACACAGGATTACGGCGGCTATGCAACAACTGCTCACCCCGATGGTTACTCTAATGAAGAATGGTATGGATTGATAAGGCTTTCGAGGGATACGAACGGTGACGGTGTTGACGAGTGGTACAAGAGAAAAGCTTTTTACATGTTTTCGAGGAATTGGAAATAAATGAAGAAGAAAAGTGTGTTTTTCCGGTTAGTGCTTACAGGTTTTTTACTGAGTTTTTTGCTGGCATTTCCTGCCAAGGCACAAAATCAAAAATTTGTTTTTGTAAAGGGCAAAGATGTATTTACCCCTGACGGGCAAAAACTGCTGCTGAAAGGAATCAATATCGGCAACTGGCTGCTGCCTGAAGGGTATATGTTCAAATTTAAACATGCCAGCTCACCCCGCCTTATTAATGACGTTTTCAATCAACTCATCGGCGAGAGTGAGGCAAGGAAATTCTGGAATGATTTCCGCAGGGATTATATTACCGAGGAAGATATACAGTTTATAAAAGCCTCCGGGTTTAATTCCATCCGCATCCCATTTAGTTACAGACTGTTTGTATCGGGGCATGACGAAAGCAAGCTTGAAGGGCCGGGATACGCGCTTTTAGACAGTGTTATGAACTGGTGCGAAAAGCATGGGCTCTATACCGTGTTGGATATGCATGGCGCCCCGGGCGGTCAAACAGGCGATAATATTGATGACAGTTACGCCTACCCGTTTCTTTTCGAGAGCAAAGAAAATTGTGATTTAACCATCAGGATATGGAAACTTCTCGCGGAACGGTACGCGGGTTACCGGCATCTTGTGGGTTACGATTTGCTGAACGAGCCGATTGCCCATTATTTTAGTAAAGACACGTTGAACCCGCTTTTGGAGCCATTGTACAAGGATATAACAAAAGCCATCCGCGCAGTTGACAAAGACCATATTATTTTTTACGGCGGTGCACAGTGGAATTCCAATTTTTCCGTGTTCGGCAAGCCGTTTGATGATAAAGCAATTTATACGTTCCATAAATATTGGACGGATACAACATACTCGAATATTGCTGACTATGTTGATTATGCTAACAAGTATAATGTGCCATTGTGGCTTGGTGAAAGCGGAGAGAACAGCAATGAATGGATAGCCTCATTCCGGCGTTTGTGCGAGGCGAACAATATCGGATGGTGTTTTTGGCCGTATAAAAAACTGGATGCAACTGCAGGCGTTGTCTCAATCCCCCTGACAACTGAATTCGAAGCTATCATCGAGTTTGCCAATAAGCCGAGAACAGATTTTGCCGAAGTACGCGCGAACCGGCCGCCGCAGGCAACAATAAAAAAAGCACTTGATGATTACCGGAATAACATGAAGTTGAAAAACTGTAAAGTGAATACCGAATATATTAAGGCATTAGGATTAAATGCCGAGTGAGGTTCCGGAGAGAGGTATTCCAAAGACCGTTAAATCAATCTCACTTCCGGCAGCCATCCATGAGGATGTTCTGATAATTGCCCCCGGATTCATCCCAATGCCTCCCAAGAGGTAAAGTGTCAACTTAAGGAATGGATTTTATTTGGAACTTCCCTCTCCTGTTTTAGGCAATGGTCTCAACTTAAGGAAAATTGGGCTGTATTTTTTCGAAGTCCCTCCTTTTTTTGAAAGGAGAGTGGATCGCTTTAGCGAGACAGCCTGTCCCTTTGGGAGGAGAATTGTTTTGGCGGCATTAGCACTGCCTAAAAACGATTCCCCCGCTTCGCCGCGGCGAACAACCACTTTTCAAAAAGGGGGACTGAGGCGCAAAGTCCAAATTGAAAAAAATACTTAAGGTGACACTTTACTTCGCTTGGGAGGCATTGACCAATTGAGGCAAGAAATTCCCATTGTACATATTTCGCAAGACTCAAATAGTTACAGATTTTCGTTTATGGCTTTGGCAGCGTATAATTGACAAAATTCTTGATAACAAACAATTTTTAAATACATCCGGTAATAAAGAAATTAAGTAATACATTGAAATTACACAGTCGTTATAAATCCCCGGCTCGAAGCAGATTCTCTTTCCACAATATACAGGATATACTTGAAAGGGGATTACTGAGCAGGTGGTTCAGTATCTTGGGGCTTATTCTCGTTACAGCAAACGGTTTATCCGCCCAAAACTTTACCGGCGGGTTCCCCTTTTCTATGCCCTTTGCAGATTCAAGCACGCAAACGTTCATGCCGCATTTTCCGGGAGAAATAATAGGCAATCAAAATTTCGTTGGAGTGAGCGGTGAGGGGTATTTTTCAAGGAATAATAAACGCATCCGTTTTTGGGGTACCAACCTTGTTGCCGATGGCGCGTTCCCGCAAAAAAGCCTCGCGGGGGTAATAGCGGGCCGTTTACGGAAATTTGGTTTTAACCTTATCCGAATGCATCATCTCGATAATCCATGGGGCCAGTATCAGATTTTCAATCAAGGGCAGTCAACCCGAACGCTTAATATGCAGTCGTTTGACCGGCTGGAAAATCTTATTGGAGAGTTGAAGATAAATGGCATCTTTATTAATCTGAATCTGAATGTCTCCCGGAAGTTTAATTCGCTTGACGGAGTATTGGATGCAGACTCACTTGCCGACATGGCAAAAGGGGTAACGCTGTTTGACCCGCACTTAATACAGCTGCAAAAGGAATACGCTCAACAATTGCTGACACATGTCAATCCCTACACCGGGCTTGCCCTTGTTAACGACCCGGTAATGGCCATGCTTGAAATTGTTAATGAAAATTCGTTATTCAGAATGTGGTATGACGGTAAACTAAAACCGTTTGCCGTGGGCGGTGGCCTTACTGTGCGGCACACGAAAATGCTGGACAGTTCGTGGAATACTTTCTTGCAGTCGAAATATGTAAACACTGCTGCATTGCAAAATAGTTGGAATCAGGGAAGTATTCCAACGGGAACAATTAACATGGTACAGGCGGGTGATTTTGAACTTGCCACGTACACATCATTTTGGTCAATGGAGCAGAACGGCGGGGCAACTGCTGCTTTCACGCGGGATGCTGTTAATCCTTATCAAGGAGCGGCCGCGGTAAAGATAACCGTTACTAAAGCTACTGGTACGGCCTGGCACTTGCAGTTTAAGCAGCCAACATTAACGGTTAAAAAAGATAGTGTCTATAAAGTAACATTCGCCGCCCGGTCTGATTCAACCCGTAAAGTTTTAATCGGGGCGATGCGGAACAACTCGCCTTACACCTACTATAGTGGTGCTGAGATTGCACTAACGCAGTCATGGAAACTCTACTCGCTTACTTTTAAGGCTCCCGAAAATAACGCGGGGCAAACCCGTTTAACGTTTCAGTTTGCAGGCGGCGGGACTTATTGGTTTGATGATGTTACCATGGTAACAACAGGCATAACCGGATTAATGGCCGGTGAGGCTTTGGAAAACGGTTCGGTCAAGCGAATCGAGTTTTCTCAATGCGGAAGCTATTCCGATAACCGGGTAAAGGATATGACGCAGTTTTACATAGCCTTGCAGGACAGCTTTTTTTCCGGGATGAAATCATTCTTAAAACAGGCACTTGGCGTAAAAGTGCCAATCTCCGGTACAAACTGGAATATTGGGCCAAATGATTTATGCGTGCAGGATAATTTGGACTATATCGATAACCACGCATATTGGGACCATCCAACATTTCCCAATGTGCCGTGGTCTTCAACTGACTGGTACATCGCGAATCAGCCAATGGTAAAAAGCCAGGATGGCGGGACAATTGCAGGAGTGCTGGGCGGCGTAAAAGTGCAGGGCAAGCCGATGACCGTGAGCGAGTACAATCATTCCTATCCAAATATTTATCAAACAGAGGGGCCGCTTTTCCTTGGGGCTTACTCTGCCTTTCATGATATAGACGGTATCATGCTGTTCGATTATAACGGCGGAACAAGTTGGAACCAAGACTTTATCAGCTCGTATTTTGACATTCAGCGGAATCCTTCATATATGTCACTGATGCCATCGGTTGCATACGCTTTCAGGAACGGACTTATCTCTCCTGCAATTAATAAAACAATCCTGCAGTTCAGTAAAAATGACATCTATGCATTACCCAAGAAAAGCACATGGGACTGGAACGGGCCGCAGTTATACGATAAAAAGTTGAGTTTAACCGGGGCAGTGCAAACCGGCTCATTTAACGCGGCTGTGACGACGGATTTTAGTTCACTACCCGCGGCAGCAGCATCTCCCTACAAAACAGATACGGGCGAAATACTATGGAACACGAACGGCTTGCTAACCGTAAACACCAAGCAGTTTATCGGCCTCGCGGGTTTTCTTCAGTCGTTTCCTAACAGTGCTGTAGGAAATCTCACTCTCGTAAACGGGAGTGATTTTACAGCCTGCACCTGGACCTCGTTAACCGGGGACAGCCTTTCGGTAAGTAAAACTTCTCTGTTTACCATTGCCACGCGAAGCCAGAACACGGGCATGGTTTGGGCCGGTACAACCACCCTTAACAATAACTGGGGTGCAGCACCAACCGAAACCAAACCGGTTACTATAACCATTCAGTTTTCGGTACTCGCTGATTCATTGTATATCTATCCGCTTGATGTACTGGGCGCTTATACCCCGCTTAAAAAATATGTTATATATCCTTCGGCACCAAATACGTTTACATGCAGTCTTAATCAGAGTACAGATAAAACATTGTGGTATGGAGTTGAAAAATTCGGCTCGGGAAGCGGGCTTGGCAATAGTAATGGTAAACAGCAACCTATCGGCAGTTTTAAGCTGCACGCTAATTATCCAAACCCCTTTAACGGCTCGACCAAAATTGTATGGCAGCAGCCCGCGGCGGCTCCGGTGAAGATTGGAGTTTATTCGATAACGGGCCAGATTGTTCACGAAATGGCTCTTGGAGTGATAACAGCCGGAATGCATGAGTACATATGGGATGGTAAAGGTTATGGGGGTACTCCACTTTCTGCAGGAATTTATTTCCTTAACCTGCACGCAGGCAATAACAGTGCATCTGTTAAACTGGTATATTTAAAATAGGTTTCTAAAAAGTTAATGACAATCTTAATATGAAAGTTCAAGTGAAAATAGTAATAGTACTATGTCTTTTAATTATTATGGCGGCACAGGCACAACAGCGGAGTGTTGCCAACTTCCGGAATATTACGATAACCGAAGAAGAATTTAAAAACCGCTTTGAGTTAACGCCCCGGATTGGGGCATCTGATTTTTTAATTGACTCACTGAAAATGGAGTTTTTAAGCACACTGCTTGCAGAGAAGCTTTGGGCGGCTGAAGCAATACAACGGGGATACGATACACTTGATATAATAAAACGCTCCTTGGCTCCAATTGAAAAAAAGCTTGTGCGCGATGCTTTGTATAAAGAGGAAGTGGAGAGTAAAATCACTACTACCAAACAGGAAATAGAAGAAATTACAAAACGCGCCAATACAGCGGTTATCGCGCAGGTAGTGGGCACGCCGGACTCAGCCACCGCTTATAAATGGTACCGCAGCCTTGTCAAAGGCGCTCCATTTCAGTCAATTGTAAAACAAACCAAAGATACCGGTACGGTTAAAATGACTTTTGGTTCGATGCCACGACGCGAGAATGAGGATATTGTTTACGCTTTACCGCGCGGCGGTTACACCAGACCCATGAAAGACGGCAAAGCGTGGTTTATATTTTACTGCATCGGGCGCGAACCATATGAGAAGAAAAAAGACAATATGACTGAACCGGGAAGCACTCCCCTTGACCTGCTTAAACAAAGAAAAGCTGAGGCAATTGGCAAACCGTTCCTTGCAAAACTGTTAAAAAATTTCACAGTACAAATTGATAAGGATGCTTTTATGGCGGCTGTGGACGCTATTGTCCCGGTGTTTGCATCTGCAAAGGCGAAACAGTTAAGAAATCCAAACGGTGAATACTGCATCGATGAATCGCATGAAAGCACAGTTCTGCAGGTTGTCCCGCCAGACAAAATTGATATAGTGCTTGTGCCGCTGCCCGGCACTCCGGTAACGCTCCGGCAGTTCTTAACCGAAACGGTAAGCACGGGCTTCTGTATTAAAAAAGCAGAAAAGGATGATGTAATGAAACACGTGCGCGGCTTGGTATATAACTATATCGAGCACGAAATGATTGCTCGTGAAGGCTACAGGCGGGGACTGCAAAACAGCCGTGCCGTGCAGGATGAAATGCAAATCTGGAAGGCAAATTATTGTGCGCAGTTTTTGCGTAACCGCTACCTCGATTCGGTTAAAGTTACCGACGAGGAAGTACTTGCCCTGTATGACAGTTTATATAAAGAGAAAACATCATCCGTTGTTAAATACGCTGAAATTTTTTCAGCCGGGCTTTCCGTTATGCAGGAAGCGGTTGACCGGCTTGGCCGTGGCGAAAAATTCGGCAGTGTTGCCGCAGCACTAACCGAACGGAAAGGCATGCGGGAAAAGCAGGGGTTATATCCCGAAATGCAGGTCTCGCTAACCGGGGAACTATCCCAGCATCTCGGTGAAATGCAGCAGGGTGAAGTTAAAGGCCCGCTGAAAATTTCTGATGGGTATGTTATGTTACAGCTACTTGAAAAGAAGCAGGCAAAAGACACACTCGACAGGTTTGAACAGCTAAAAGAACTCTTGCATAAAGCAGCAGCATCTAAAAAATTGTATGCACGGATGTACAGTACCACAAAGGATTTTGCAAAAAGTTTACAGCCGGAAATCAACACTAAGGTATTAGGTGAAATTAAAGTTTCACCCATACCAATGTACACCGTCAGGCTTATAGGATTCGGCGGCCGCATGGTTGCTTACCCGTTTAGCACGCCATGGGAAAACTGGATACCGGAGTATTTGCATAAAAAAGAAGCTCCTTAAGTAATTATGATTTTTGAATTATGAATTATGAGTGGCTTTGGATGCAAAGGTTACGGGATGTTACGTATTTACCGGACTTCAATTTTTACGTGCTTTACGGCTTTTGGGCGGCTTTGCCTTAAGCAGAATTATTTCCATTTAACGCTTTTAATAAAACACCGGGGGCTACCCTCAATGAAGGTTCGCCAGAGCGAACCTTCACAAAGAGAAAAAAGCTGCAATTCTTTTATTCAACATTTGCTTTTTCATGTAAGCAGAGTGTTGTTTGAAGTTGATAGCATTATTTAAATGCGCCGAGTGCCGATTTCATTAATGCTTCGAATGCCCGTTTGTTTATTCCCATGCTCAAGTATGGCTTACCGGTTTTTCTGGCAAGATTAACCCCGCCGCCTACACTAACGTAACTGTTAACATCATATGAAAGCGCTGCCGCGATAACCGGGGCATTTTCGTCAAACAGCATCTCGGTTAAGCCAAGTACCATGCTAAACCGGTTGATAGAAAATTCTGCCGGGACAAATTCGTCCCCCGGGACAGTCATATCACCAAAAGCCACACCGAACTCGAACACGAGATGTTTTTTGTTATCGAGTAATTGCATCTTGCCTTTTCCGTCGGTGCAAGTTACCGGCAATGGAATAAACCTTCCGCGGAATATCCCGAATTTTTCCTTCGGGTCTATCGCAGGCATCTTGCGGTTTGCCGATTTGTAGTTGCGGTACAGAATGCGGGCTGTATTAGCCGTTAAGTCCACCACCACGTCCGATTTTTGCACGCTCTGACCGGTTAGATCTTTATCGACGAGATTGCCTGCGATTTTACTGTATACATTGCTTTGAATTGAATCCCGGATAAATATGGATTTTACAATAACAGAGTCTATGAAGTTCTTTGTAAAAGTTTTCAACCCTGATATTTTTTCTCTACAAATCGTTACAAGTGCGTCATTGCTTTTAGTGATTATATCAAGATCGTTAATGTATTTTAATACTGTTTCATTGACTTTAGTATAAGTTGCATTAAAAGCGTTATATATTGGCTTAATTGATTCAACTTTTGCATTAAGAGTTTCTATTTTTTCAATTAATGAAGGAAATCCGGGACAATATAAATCTGTCAAATAATACGTTGAGTCGCTTCTCCTGTTATCTATATATTTTTTAAGCTTCGCATGGGTTTCTTGCAAATCCTCAAATCCCTGTTGTATATTTTTACCCAAATCCGGATTTGTGAGTAAAGTTATATCTCTTGATTGATTGCAAAGTGTGCGGCTTAATGCATCCGCCTGCGATTTTGACTTGCTTAAAGTCTTAGAAATATCTTCAAGTTTTGAATTATATTCAGCTGATTTAGTATTTAGTTCTTCCTTTGAATCTTCAATTGCCTGATGAAGCTTTTCCTTCAAGAAGATGGAGTTATCATCAAGGGCAAATTTAACTTCCACCTCCACCCGTTGTATTACGTCACCAAGGCTAAACTGAGGAAGTATCGACTGCCAGTATGTTGAATCGGTGGAGGGAAGAGCCTCACGAGTATAGTAAAGGGAACCGGAATAAATAGAAACAGTAACTTTTTGTACTTTTTCCCTGATGGCGAACACGGGTACAAACCGGAGATAATTAATCTTTTCGATCATTATCTGTCCGTCAATTGAATTATCGACGGCATAGTACGTGAGAATGTTACTCTGTTCGGATTGAGCCAGCAATGCGTGCGTTAACAGTATTAAAAAAATGAGTTTTCTCATGATGCTGCCCCTTTTTACTTTTTAATGGAAATCGGATATCCGATTTGTATGACAGGTTCAGGTGTAACCCCTTTTTGAGCAACTATACCAAGCAAAACCACTGGCGAGTCGATGGACACTCCCTGGAAGGAGAAGCCGACCAGGTGGGATGCGCTTTTGTTATCAAATTTCAATTCTTGATAGTTGCCGTAGTAGTTCAGAGTTGCAATGAGCCCTTTGGATAGATGATATCCTATGCCAAGCCCAAACTCCCAATACCTGTTCTTTTGGTCACCTGCCAGTTTTGAAGCAAGCAGGTCAAACTGCCAACTGGCTACGGCATAGCGGAGCTGTACGCCAACAAGTGCTATGCTGCGGTTTTTTTTATCGGTTGTATCTTGTCTTGCACCCGATATTTTAGCAGCCGTGTCCGGCTTCACATCATCATTAACAGACATTTGACCGTTAAAATACGCGCCGAATTGGAAATTGGATTCCCATTTGTATAAAAACTGCACACCACCGGCAAGATTGCCGTCGGAACTGGAAACCGCAAGCCCGGTATGGGCATTAATTAATTGGTTGGAAATATCCGTGAATGCAGTATTCATCTTGTATTCGCTTATTTCAAGTTTCCTGAGTACTTCCGTGCGTAATTCCTTGATTTTGTGGACGATAAGTGTATCGATTGCATCGATTAACTGGACGCTGGATGTCCTTGTACAGATTAAACAGTGGAAGTCTGTCGAGATTTTTTGAGCAATTCTCTCTATCACGGGTTTACAAATAGAGTCGGAAATTTGATTGGCAAGGAGCAAACTGTATGGTTTTTCTTTTTTCAGTTCAGTTTTTTCGTTCCCAGATACCGATGCAAATGATGAAGCCAGCATATAGAAAAATGATTCTTTTACCTTCTCATCTGCCAGAAAGTAACCCGCGGATTTATTAAGGAAAGTATCCATGTGCGAAACAATAATCCGCCTCATTGTAACTTTGAATTCCTCAAAAGTCAGGTCTTTACCATTAATGGGAACTAGGGTATCTGTTCTCTCTTTACTGAGGAATTTGGTTTCTAACATTAATAGACTATTAGGGGTAGTGGTATCAATTTTAAAATTAATAACGACTTCATTGAGTTCCTTGTCTATCAATTTTTTCCATTTGGTGAATAATTGTGTAATGGCTCCGGCATCAAGACCGTACCCTTGTGCATCCATCTCAGAGGCTATTTTGTATTGCATTTCACGGATAAATTCCGGCTGAGCGAGTAGTGAACCGTTATGCATTACCTGAAACAGCGAATTTGCCCTTTGTGCAAAAGCGACGCTGATTCCGGTTAGGAAGACTAACAGCAAAATTTTTTTCATAGATCTTACTCCTTATCGATTAATAGATGTTGATATATTGACGTGTACCATCGCTTATGATACATGTGAATAAACCAACAAGAAGTAAAATGTGAATATGCTGTCAGAACTAGTTTAACTATTCAGAAAAAACTCAAGATTGGTACTACTGGGAGTATATGCTCCATTGTAAAAAAAATCATTGTAAAGACTAATTAACCGACATACAAGATTGTATATAATTGGAAAAACTTAAGAACCCATTTAAATGTATGGAAAGCCAAGGCGCACGGCAATACTCATTAATGATGATATTTTACCAAAATCCGATTAAGGAAATGGGTACTACTGATGGTTTTTAAATTTGCGAGGTACCGGAATTTGCTTCTGAATTGTGAGCTGCTATCTTGCTATAGAAAAATTACTATTGTTATCTAAAATTATTCGGTTTGCTTACATTGCAAACCAGCTTTTTGCTTTTATTGAGCCCTGTTCACGATAATCGTTTAACTTCATCTTCTCCTGCTTTGTGCCTCTTTGGTGCCTTTGCCTTAAGCAGAAAGAATAGTATTCCCACCTCCCGGCACTGGAGAATACTGCTTTAAAATTATTCATTCTTCATTATTAATTGTTAATTAATACCGCCGGCAACAGCAGATTGTAAATCCCTGCAAACAATAATTTAGATGTACATATCCTTCATGCCGTATTTACCGCAGGCGTACATCATTAAAATGCAGGTCAGATCAATGAATGCCTTTTTTTGGTCTTTTACGTAAATATGCAGTTGATACGTTTCGGCCACGAATTTAAAATTGTCCAGTACGTGCTTTAATTCCGCGTACGAAGGAGTACCATGCCAGTTGGCAACTTCTTTAACAATCAGTGACTCGTTGCGGCGTAAAAACTCCGTAAATGTAATAGCTTTTTTTGCATTCGGGGTAAGTGGTTTGCAGATGGAAATCAAATCATTAAAATAGGAATTCCACTTTAGGGCCAAAAGCGAGTTGCGCTCTTTCATGACATACCGTGCCCGCTCAAGGTTAAATATGCCTCTGGTTTTTACTTTATAGTCGGGTGTTAAAGCGTATCCGTCAAAACTTATTGCTTTCGTGTTTTCATCGGTGTATATCCAGCGTTCAAGCAGTTGTGCCTCGGAGTAAATGACTATAACTTTTTGCTGAGTGCTGTCAACAACAACATATTTATTGCGCTCTTCACGCAGAATAGTAAACCAATGGTTCCAGTTGTCAACACTAAGAATGCATGGCAATCCGGCTTTCAAAAATCTTCTCAACTTCAGCAGTGCCTGTTTGCCGTTAGTATCGGAAAAATATTTCATCGTGCAATTGAAGCGCCGGGCGGCCTTTGCAAGCCCTATTTCATCGGTGCCATACCACCAAGTACTGCCGGCCTTTCTGCCGATGTCATCTTCGTGCTGGAACTGTCCAAGCATAACAAGCGCGTACTTAAGGGCAAACGGCCCGCACGCGTAACTATTTGGCTGGGGGTAAAAACTCATTGCTTAGGCTTTGTGATAATAAATTAAATCGAATGTTGTAATTTACAATGTTAAACGTTAAAAAAATATATTGCCGAGATGACTGAAGAAAATAAACTGCCAACCGTTTTACTGGTATTCAACGAGGCTGACCCGGATATGTATGTCAGTAAAACTGAAATCGAAAAAACCAATCTTGCATTTACCCCGTATTTCGAAATCGGGGATACTACCCCGATGGCTGAGTTCGAGGCTATGGCCCGGATAATCGGGGAACAAGGCTATAATGTAGTAATCCTTAACATCGAAGATGACTTGAACCGCCTGCTTGACGCGGTACGGGTACATAAACCAGATGTTATTTTCAACTGTATCGAAATTATTTTTGGCATTGCCCGCCTTGAGATGTGCCTTGCCGGGTTGTTTGAATTACTTAATGTGCCATACACGGGGGCTCCCCCGCTGGCATTAGCCAATTGCCAGAATAAGGCCTTGACAAAACACCTCATGCGGTCTGCCGGGCTGCCCACACCGGAGTTTTGCATCGTGTATAAAATGGAGGATAAACAACTCTGCGATGCATTGCACTTCCCTAAATTTGTTAAACCGTTGTTCGAAGACGCGAGCGTTGGTATCGAAAATAACTCGGTTGTACATGATGATGCGGCATTGGAAAGGCAATTGCAATACATTTTTGACGAGTTTAAGCAGCCCGCCTTGGTAGAAGAATACATTTTAGGCAGGGAACTGAATGTTTCGGTGTTTGGAGACAAAGACCCTGTTGTGCTGCCGATAAGCGAAATCGATTTTTCGAGGCTGCCCCCGCATCTTGAGCATATTGTCAGCTATCAGGCAAAATGGGATGCTTTGCACGAGTCTTATCATAAAACCATTCCTATTTGCCCCGCGCAATTACCGGAAGGAGTTGCGGTAAAGGCCGCTGAAGCGGCTCTCGGTGTATTTAAATTAATGGGTTTACGGGATTATACCCGCGTGGATATGCGGCTCCGCGAGGACAACGAGATATTTATCCTTGAGGCAAACCCGAATCCCGATTTAAGCGAGGGTGTTGGTTTTATGCGCTCGGCGGCGGCGGCTGGCATTCCTTATGGCGAGATGCTGAGTAAAATTATTCAATTGGCTCTGGCACGCAAGCGCAAGGAAAAGTAAACTTGAGATTAGCATTGCCTAAAAGTGATTTCCCTCCCTAATGAGCGATGCCTCCCTGGCGAGGTAAATTGCCAGCTTTAGGACAGAGTGTTTGTTTTTAGTGTAAAAACAAACATTTCGTCCTTAAGCTGATACCATTGGACTTATCCGGCGGATTACAAGACCTAAACAAAACGGGCTTCAGCCCAACTTTGTTGTTGAATACTATCCATTTCTAAATTATGCGACACCCACCAACGGGGCTAAATCTGAGTAAACTCAGGTTCCTTGCCCACGGAACATAAACTAACAAATTTCGCGTCCCCGAACAGCGAAAAACCATGTCTATATCTTATAGAAAATTCAAATTATCAAGAACAAGGTGCGCTCTATTGTAAAAAATTTCTCATCGAGAAATTGGTAGCAACACACAGAGAGGGTCGCTAATTCAAGGACGTGAAAAGTAGGGTGTATTTACCACGGGCTATGAACCCGCGGTTACTCAGATTTAGTAAATCGGCTGTTACCGGTAAAAACCCCGCAATTCTCTTTTTATTTCTTCTTGGCTTTTCTGTATCTTCTTGGTATTAATAAATTATGCTCATATTCATTTTATAGGGTTGGTTTTATGGTAAAAATACTTTCGTGGAATGTTAACGGCATTCGTGCAATTTTGAAAAAAGGTTTTCTGGATTTTGTGCAGCTTGAAAACCCCGATATACTCTGCCTGCAGGAAACCAAGGCCTCGCCCGAACAACTCCCGGATGAACTGCTTAATATTCCCGGCTATCAATCCTATTTTTCTTCATCCCTTGTTAAAAAGGGTTATAGCGGTGTTGCCATCTATACTAAAACCGAGCCGGTTATAGTGGAGCACGGTTACGGCATCGAGCGTTTTGATGCTGAGGGCAGGATAATTATTGCACAATACGACAAGTTTGTCCTTATCAATAATTATTACCCCAATGGCAAAGCTTCCGATGAGCGCCTGCAATACAAAATGGATTTTTACGATGCATTCCTGGAATACACCGATAAGCTGAAAGCAGCCGGAAAGCATCCTGTAATCTGTGGTGATTTTAACACGGCTCACAAAGAAATTGATTTGGCGCGGCCGAAGGAAAACAGTAAGACATCGGGATTTTTACCTATCGAACGGAATTGGATGGATGTGTTTATTAATCATGGTTATGTTGATACGTTCCGCATGTTTAACCAGGAACCACAAAACTATACTTGGTGGGATATGGTTACCCGCTCAAGGGAGAGGAATGTTGGCTGGAGAATTGATTACTTCTTCGCTTCGGACACCATTAGCGGGAAGATAAAAGATGCGGTCATTTTACCAAGTGTCATGGGGTCAGACCACTGCCCGGTTGGGGTAACCCTTGATGTGTAAATAACGGATTGTAAAGCGTGTGAACAATATTTTCGGGTTATTGCTCATTTGTTTCGTGGGACTCGGAAATGCGCAGCAGGACAGCATTTCTGCTGCGCGGTTATACGTAGTGGGTGGTGCCACGCTTGGCGGATTTGTGTACGGCCACGTATTGCAAAATAATATGTGGTGGAAGGGCGAAAAAAGCCCGTTCCACGCCGAATGGAAAAACGACTGGAAATATGCACTCGGTGCAGATAAAATCGGGCACATGTTTTTCCCTTATATGGTTACCCGCACGTATTCCGGTTTGTTCAGATGGGCGGGGCTTTCTGGTGAAAAAAGTATTTGGTATGGTGCAGGGGTAGCGCTTACCTATCAGTCATATATTGAAATCAGGGATGGTTTTTCGAAAAAATACGGATTTAGCTGGGGTGATTGGATTGCTGATGTTGCCGGAGCGGGGCTTCCCGTCATGCAGTTTTATTATCCCTCTATTAAAGACATCAGGCTTAAAATCAGTTTTTTTCCCTCCGAGAAGTTTAGAAAAGGTTCAAATGCCTACATAATTGATGACTATGAAAGCACGTATCATTGGATTTCATATCCGCTGCAGAAGGTCATCCCGGGGTTTTCCGGAAAACTCAGCTTCGTCAATGCCGCGCTCGGGCACAGTGTCAGGTATCTTGATGCTGCAAACGGGGGCAGCCATGAGTTGTTTTTATCTCTGGACTGGGATTTGGAAAAAATGAAAACAGGATGGGAGATTGCAGATGCATTGATTGCATTACTGAACCATTATCACCTCCCTTCACCGGCAATAAAAATTTACCCGGGTATAAAATTTTTTGGTCTAAAATTTTAATATCTCACAATTGGCTAATATTGTACAATTTAAGTTCCAATTAATCTGGGAATGCCTCTTGGCTTGCTTTATAAACCCAACTAAAACCCAACGCTTTAACAGGCAGGTTTAAGCTGCAATAATCCCGAGTGGAAGATGTAAAAGTGTGGAACGCGGTTGTAAGGTATCGCTGAAATTGCCAATGGCATCTTGACTCCAACATCAAAGCGTAACGTGTTTAATGAGGTAAAAAACATTTAATAACAATACCTTACGGCATTGTAAGGCAATTGGCAGGACAGACACGAGCGGATTGTCCTTTCGTGTTGTAGTGGAATGCGTGCCAATCCGGAAACATGATGGATTAGTAATATCATGCAATTTTTGCTATCAGATATGAGGTAAAATAATAAAATGCGGGCATTCGAATACTATCGAAGCCTTCCTGCTTATAGATGGCACTAATATTGCAAATTAATTACGGCAAATCTCCCGCATTTGCCAGGATGCAAGGATATTATTAAACTCTCGATTTGTTTTTTACGATAGTTAGATAACTAATTTAAAAAATCAGCAAAACTGAATGGATACATTATGCATGAGAATTCGGGTTTAAACGAGGAATGGATGCAGGATTTGCAAAACGGTGATCCGGATATACGCAGAAGAGGTGCCGAAAGGTTTATTTCAGAGGAAATGCCTGACACAATTCTTCCGTTGTTGGTGCAACTTTTAAAGGATCCCGATAAAGGTGTACGTGATGCAGCCTCATTAGCACTAACTTACAACGAACACACCCGGATACCCGAATTGGTTGTTCCCCTTATCAGCGATGATGAGATATATGTCCGGAATATTGCAGGGGATATTCTTCTTCGAAGAGGTATAACGGTTGTTCCTGCCTTAATTGCCTACCTGCCGGAAAGAAATGACGATGATCAGAAATTCATTATCGATATTCTTGGTTTAATAGGCAGCCCCGAACCAATGGATGATATCATTATGGTATTAAAAGCGACAGAGAACGAGAATGTGAGTCTGGCGTGTATCGAGGCACTAGGCAATTTGCGCGTCGCCGAAGCTCTTCCACACCTGAAAGACGTCTTTTTTAGAACAGAACTATTTGGCCCGACAATTATTGAAGCAATGGGTAAAATCGGCTCGGAGGATGCTGCACAATTCATCACCGATAATTACAAGAACAGCGATGACCTGACCAAGTTTTCGATGTTGGAGGCAATGGGCGAACTTGGTGATGAAAAAACATTTTATTTTCTTCTGAATGAATTAAGCAATAGCGATATACCATACACATGGGCCATCGTCCGGTCTTTATGTAATTTGCGCGACAAATTTGGGCTTGATGTACCATACGAGGAAACAATTAAACAAAAAATACTCGATACCCTTGTTGAAGGAGATAAAGAATCGCTAAAACTGATGTTCGAGTTTTTAGACGATGCAGAGATAACACTCCGCCCGGTGCTTGAACTGCTGAAGAATTTTGTATATGAAATGGATGGGGCTTACATTAAGCAGATACGGGATCTTGAATTGTTAAATTTTTGCGATAAACTAACCGGACAACTGAACAACCCGGACGAAGAGGTCAGAAAACTGGTAATGGAACTGTTATTTATGTTAAAACCAGATATGGCAATCGTGTTTTCGGATAAAATGTCGGGTGACCCTAATTTTTGGAACCGTATGCGGTTTGTTGAATTAGTAGAACAGTATATGCCAGCTTCAAAGGAAGAACTGCTTACGCCAATGCTCACCGATCTGGAGGCCATGGTAAAGGAACGAGTTGAATGGGCATTAGATATACGGAATAACGGATAGGATTAGGAAGCGCGATATGGAATCACCTCTATTTACAAACAACCGACCCGGTGGCGGCACAACTCCCTCTTTTTTCGGATCGAGGGAACAGATATTGATGAGCGATAAAACCTTTGAGGATTGGCGCACGTTTATTTACCAGCAGACCGGTATCTATTTTCAGGATAATAAAAAATACTTACTCGAGAGCAGGCTGCAGAAAAGGCTTGCATCAATGGGCATTCAATCATTTGAAAAATATCTCGACCATGTAAAATTTGGTGTTGACCGCTCAAGTGAGTTGAAGTACTTGTATGAAGCTATAACAATTAACGAAACGTTCTTTTTCCGCAACCAGCCACAGTTGGATGCACTTGCCTCAACAATAATACCCGAGATTATGCGGCAGCCAATGCGGGCAGGGCGTAATAAAATACGCATTTGGAGCGCGGCCTCATCATCCGGTGAAGAAGCATATTCGACAGCAATAATGATTAACGAATTTATTAAACCAAAATTTCCTATGCTCGAATATGAAATTGTTGGTACCGATATCAACTTTGCGGTTGTAGAAACAGCTAAAAAAGGTATCTATAAAGAATATGCAATACGCAACGCCTCCCCCTACTTCCTTAAGAAGTATTTCAAACAGGAAGGAGACGCGTATCATCTCGACCCGGGTATCAAGCGTAATGTTTCGTTCAAAATCCTCAATCTGTTTAATGAAGCGGAAATGAACGCGATGTTAAATTTTGACATCATTTTTTGCGCGAATGTGCTTATTTATTTTGACATCAAATCAAAAATTAAAGTAGTAAGCAGTTTATACAATAGTTTGGTTAAAAACGGATATTTATTTATCGGTTATTCTGAAACACTACATGGTATATCGAAGGCTTTTAAAGTGGTTAGCTTTCCGAAAACAGTTGCTTATAAAAAGGAGTAGAAAGTATATATGAAAAAGGTAATTCTTATTGCAGATGATTCCCCGACCATTAGAAAGTTTGTCTCGGTAGCATTAACAATGCAGGGGTATGAAGTAGTTTCGGCCTGTGACGGTATGGAGGCAATGGAAAAGCTTCCGCAGGCACAATTTGATTTAGTTATTACGGATTTAAATATGCCCAACCTCGATGGTTTCGAGCTGATAAAATCCATCAGGGAGGATGAACGCTATAAAGAAATCCCTATTATTATCCTCTCCTCGCTTGCCGGCAGTGCCGAAATCGAGAAGGGATTGAAGAGTGGCGCAAATTCGTATCTTGTAAAACCATTCGACCCCAAACGGGTGCAGTACGAAGTATCAAAATATTTAAACTAACTATAGAACAAGGAGTAAACTCATGGCGCTAAAATTTCTGGTGGTGGACGATTCAGTTACCATGAGACGAATCGTTATAAATTCATTGAAGAACCTCGGGTTTAATGAGTATGTTGAGGCTTCGGATGGCAGGGATGCACTGGGTAAATTAAGTGCCGACCCTAATATTAATTTTGTTATAACCGACTGGAATATGCCGGGACTGTCAGGACTGGAGTTAACCAAGGCTATCCGCGGTGATGCAACATGGGGCAAGTTACCAATATTAATGGTAACCACCAGAGGCGTTAAGGAGGATATTATCGAGGCATTAACCGCCCGTGTATCAGATTATATCGTTAAACCGTTTACTCCGCAGATACTTAAAGAAAAAATTGAAACCCTGCTGAGCAGACAATAATGGAGGATTACCAAATGCAAGAAGAAATGTTAGAAAAACCACAAGAATCGAACAGCATGTCAAAAGTTTTTGAACGGCTGAGTGATTTAAAATCGATATTTAAATTCGGCGAAAAAATAGTACCTATAATACAAAGCCTTGTTGAATTTATGCGGGAAATCATCCCGCTGCTCGAAACCATCAACAGCTCTATTTCGGACAGTACGAAAAAAATGCCAATGGCAGCTAATCAGATTGCCGATGTAACAAGCGCCACGGAGCTGGCCACAACGCAAATACTGGACCTTGTTGACGATATCGGGATTGCCCTTAACAACATAGAATCCGGGCTTATTCAGGATGAGGAAAACAGGGCAAAGGTAGCTCATCTACTCGCGGTTATTAAAGAAAAAGTCGGCCCCGTCCACGCGGCTCAAGCCGAACTTGATGAGGTGTATGATTTAGTAATCAGTTCGCAACTTAAAGAGTCATCTATTCAGCTTATCGAAGCAATCAAAGACGATACATACAAGATCACCCTGTCATTGCAGGTGCAGGATATTACTGCACAGCAGTTAGCGGCAGTTAATCATCTTATCGAATCGGTTAATAACAGGCTTACCATGCTTGTTCAGGACATAAATCAATCGGATATTCGATCCGAATTTTTGCCGGAGGATTTTAGCGGCGGCGGTATCCATTTTGATCCGAATGCTTCTTACACAAAAACCGAAGGAAAGCAGGACGTGGCGGATGCAATTGTGCAGGAATCCCGCCGTGTCAATAATTAACCGGATTTTTTTCATTTTAAGAATTGTTTTGCCATGAGCGCTGACGACCAATACGCCATACTACGCGACCCTGAAATGCAGGAAATTTTTGACAGCTTTATGATTGAAACCAAAGAGCTGTTGGAACAATTAGACCTTGATTTGATGGAGTTGGAAAAAAATCCGGAAGATCTGGATTTGCTGAATAAAGTTTTTAGGGCTTTTCACACGGTAAAAGGAACTTCAGGATTTTTAGGGCTGGAAAAACTGATGTCTCTGACGCATCATGCCGAAGACCTGCTAAACAAACTCAGGAAAGGTGAAATAAAACTTAATGTTTTCCTGATGGATGGAATACTGAAGGCATACGACTCGATGAAGGCGTTACTTTCGGTTATCGAAACGAAATTGAACGAAGATTATGATACCGATGTTGTTGTCAGGGTATTGGTTTTCCTGCTTGAGAACCCCGGTATGGAAGCACCGGACGAAAACGGGCAGCCGGGCACCGCACCGGTACAAGTTGTAGAAGCTGCTCCATCGAGCGAACAGCCTATAAAACCGGTAAAAGAAAAGAAAACCAGAAAAAGTAAAAAAGCTGCGACAGCGACTGAAGCCGCGGCCGTGCCGGTTTCTGAAAAAACTGAAATCACTATACCAATTGTTGATATTTACGAGCAGGATGAACTTTCTCCGGACGAGCATGAGGAAGAAAAAGAGACGGAAACAGCTCCTGTATTGCAAGCTAAAGGTCCGGTAATTGCTAAAGACAAACCGGCCGGCAAAGAAGTTACCGAGGGTAAAGTTGTAGAAAATGTTATCCGTGTTGATGTTAAAAGGCTGGATGATTTGCTTAATATCGTTTCGGAATTGGTATTGGGCCGTAACCGGCTCTCGCAAGTTTATACGGAAGCAACCCTCCAATACGAGGGAACCAAAATCGCGCGGGATTTGGGTGAGGTGTCCCGTCAGATAGATTTAATGACCACTGAATTACAATTGGCGGTAATGAAAACCCGCATGATTAAAATTGGGAAATCGTTTAACAAATTTCCCCGTGTTGTCAGGGATATGGCCCGCGAGGGTGGTAAACTGGTACGCTTGGAAATAGTGGGTGAAGATACTGAACTTGATAAGACACTTATCGAAGAAATCAATGATCCGCTTGTGCACCTTGTCAGAAATGCCTTCGATCATGGAGTTGAACTGCCTGAAAAACGCAGGTTAAAAGGTAAACCCGATGAAGGCGTAATAACACTTACTGCAGAACATGAAGGAAATAATATTATCATTATCGTTCAGGATGATGGTAATGGTATTGATGTAGAGTATATCAGGAAGAAATCCGTTGAGAAGGGGTTTATCAACGCGGAAAGGGCAAAAGAGCTTACTAAACAAGAGGTATATAATTTTTTGTTTCTCCCTGGTTTTTCAACCGCGGAAAAACTGACAAATATTTCGGGCCGGGGTGTCGGGCTTGATGTAGTAAAAACCAATGTCACAAAGCTGCGTGGTGTCATCAATATAGAATCCGAACCGGGTATAGGCACAAAATTTATTATTAAACTGCCGCTTACCCTGGCTATTATTCAGGGCCTGCTGGTTGAAATAGGCAAAGAAATTGTAGTGGTTCCGTTAAACTCCGTGCTGGAAGTAGTACGCCTGCACTCGGGACAAATATATACCGTAAAAGGTAAAGAGGTAATAAAGCTGCGTGATGCAGTATTGCCGTTATTCGATGTAGGGGATATATTGTACCGGGCAAAAGTTAAAAACGAGAGCGAATGGCAATATATTGTTGTTTTAGCACTTGCCGAACGGAAATTTGGCATAAAAGTAAACGCATTAATAGGTCAAAAAGAAGTTGTAATTAAATCATTAGGCAGCTATCTTGGTAATGTAAAAGGAATAGCTGGGTCCACCATTATGGGAGATGGAAGAGTGGTCATGATTTTGGATCTGGCAGAAATATTACATCAGGTGCATCATTGAGTTTAGAAGAAAAGACACGCGTTATTATTGTTGATGATTCTGCTTTTATGCGGAAATCGCTCTCGCTTATGTTAAGTTCAGACCCCTCGGTTGAAATTATCGCCACGGCAAGAGACGGAGCTGAGGCACTTGAAAAAGTGAGGACACTGAAACCTGATGTGGTGACTCTGGATATTGAAATGCCCGTGATGGATGGTTTAACCGCTTTGAAAAGAATTATGGAAGAATGCCCGACCCCGGTCATCATGGTAAGTTCTTTAACAACCGAAGGTGCGGACTCGACACTAAAAGCCTTAGAACTAGGGGCTGTGGATTTTATCCCGAAAGAGATGTCTTACGTAAGCATAAATATTTCGAAGATAAAAGAAGAGCTCATCCACAAGGTAAAGGTAATTGCAAAACAGGCACGGATGAAAAGCCGGATACTGAGGTTCCGGATGCCTGGAGAAACCATCGCTGACATACCGCGGAAAACTTATAGCACCCCCTCGATGCTGATTAAGAGCATTGCATTGGGTGTATCTACCGGAGGGCCATTGTCTTTGCAGCAGGTGATACCATTATTACCTGAAAATATGAGGGTGCCTATGTTTATCGTTCAGCATATGCCGCCAAAGTTTACAAAATCGTTGGCTGACCGCCTGGACAGTATGTCGCAGGTAAAGGTAAAAGAAGCTGAAAATGATGAAGAAGTGAAATCCGGAGTAGTTTATATCGCTCCGGGAGGTTTTCACATGCACATAAAGGAAATGGGGCTGGGCAGAATAAAAATACAGATAACCGATGAGCCTGCAAGCACTTTGCACCGCCCGGCGGTTGATGTGATGATGAAATCGGTATTTAATGTGTATGGCAAAAACATGCTTGGTGTTATCATGACCGGTATGGGTAAAGACGGCTTTGAAGGTATTAAAGAGCTAAAGCGGGCAGGCGGTTACGCTATTGCCCAGGATGAAGAATCCTGCGTGGTGTACGGTATGCCTAAAGCTATTGTTGATGCCGGTTTGGCAGATTCGGTAGTTCCGCTGAAAAATATTGCAGAAACAATAAACAAGTTTATAAAATAATGGCAGAAGAATTTCAGGACATGATGTACAAAGAGATTTCGCACCGGGAAGAAGACCGGAGCGGAAATGTCATCAAGTCGCGTTGCGTAACTATATCCGGAATATCCAAAATATCGATAGAAGAGGATAGCGCCGACGGGGTAAAGATTGTTCTTAAAAAAGACCAGAACGACAATATTAAAGAAATAAAATTCATTTGTACATGCGGAGAAACAAAGAGCATCGTGCTCGATTATTCTGATTAATAGTTACCGTTTGGTGAATATTAGCCATGAATTTTTTCTTCCATATTTTTGTAAAGTTAAAGCCCCGTCTTCCGGCGGGCTTATTATTGCAGATAAAGCCATCCGGTTGTTTGGCAATTAGAAACACCCCGCTCTTTTAAAATCCCTAAACCCTTATAAAACCTGCTTTTACCATTAACGCGAAACCACCTGCGGTATCTTAACCAGCCAGCGTGGAAAAATATGTACCTTTAACAACAGTAAAACGTCCCCCCGGAAATCTTTGGCACTAATTTTGGCTTAACAGGTTAAATAAAAAGACAAAATTATGGCAAACAGTACAATACAAAACCTCGAAAATTTCATCAACCTAGCCTCTATACGGCAGAAGGTGATAAATAGAAACATCGCGAATGTTAATACCGAGTATTACAAAAGAGAAGAAGTTGTGTTCGACGATTTGTTCGAAGAAGGTATAAGCTCAGCCATGAAGCAAACAAACGGGAAGCACTTGGGATTGTCTGAACAGGATAACCTGAGTGACATGAACCTGCGCGTGCAGCAGGATGACACGGATTATAATTCGGGTATTAACAACGTTAATATTGATAAGGAAATGTCGGATCTGGCAGAAAACACTATCCTTTTTAGATTCGCAGCAAAAAAAATCAGTTCATATTACAGAACGTACCAGGAAGTAATAAAAGGAAATAGAGGATGAGAGTCAACCTTAATTTCGGCGGTTTTAAAATTAGCGCAGGCGGTATGGGTGTTCAGCGCAAAAAAATGGACCTCATCGCGGAGAATATCGCTAATATCGATACGACAAAGACCGACAAGGGAATTCCGTATCAGAGAAAATACTTGCGTGTAACGAACGACAAAGGCGAAATTATTACCAGTGCACCTAACTCAACCTTGGCTATGAGACAATCCGACGGGCAGCACCTGATTAACCCTTCGTTTGCAAGCACCATTACGGTTACTGAGCCAAAAATGGAAATGAAAGAATTGATTGACGACAAACCCGGCGCGATGGTTTACATGCCAGACCATCCGGATGCAAGCAAAGACGGTTATGTAAGTATGCCTAACGTGAACGTTATTACTGAAATGGTTGATATGATTGCTGCTACCCGCGGTTACGAGGCAAACGTTACCGCTTTTAACGCTTCTAAAGATATAGCAAAAAACTCATTAGAGATATAACATGAAAATAGACAATACCCTTACCGGAAATTACAACGCTTATGCAATGCAGCGCACTACGCGCCCCGCAGCATTACAACCACAGGCTGCCACTGCTATCTCTACCGAAGAAAAAGCTTTTTTTATAAACATGTATCCTGAACAAAAAACCGAAATTCAAGACTATCACTTTTACCAGAGAAGCGGTAAAATGAGTGGTGTCTCGGTCGGCTCGATGTTTGACCGGAGGATGTAAAATGCAAATTAATGAATTAAGACAAAGATATATGGTTCCTTTCGAGGGACCGAAAGTGCAAAACGAGAACAATCCGTTCGCGGATGTTCTACAGGGTTTTGTAAAAGATGTTAATGCAGATCAGTTGAACTCATCGCAGATGACCAACGATTTTATGAACGGAAAAAATGTTGAACTCCATGAAGTGATGATTGCAGGTGAAAAAGCTAAAACCAGCTTGGAACTGCTCATGGAAATCAGAAATAAAACACTTGATATGTACCGAGAGTTGACAAGGATGCAATAAGCCGTGGAACCTAAGAAAAACTATTTTAATAATTTTGTTGAAATTTTTAACAAGCTCTCGATGCAGCAGCGCATGCTCATCGGGGGTTTGGCAATTATAACAATTGTGCTGTTGGTGTTTGTGCTTTTTATTTTTAATGAGCCAAATTACACCGTCCTCTACACCAAACTTTCGACTGAAGACGCGGGCAAAGTAATTGAGCACCTGAACGCGCAAAAAATTCCATATAAAATCGAAGATAACGAACAGACTATAAAAGTACCCAAAGAAAAAGTTTACGAGGCACGCCTGCAGCTGGCAACCAAGGGAATACCCAGCACCGGAACCATTGGCTATGAAATATTTGACAAGAACACGATGGGTATGTCTGACTTTATGCAAAAACTGAACTACAAACGTGCAATCGAAGGTGAATTATCCCGTACCATCATGCAGCAATCCGGTATTGAAAATGCACGGGTACAGGTAGTTTTTCCGGCACGCTCAGTTTTTAAAGACGAACAAAAAGACCCGACCGCATCAGTGGTGTTAAAGTTAGCGTCCTCTACCGTACTGACACAAAATAACATTCAAGGTATTTCGCATCTTATCGCCAGCAGTGTTGAAGGACTGAAGCCGGATAAAGTTACCATCGTTGACACAAAAGGTAATTTGCTTTCACGCCAGAATGATTACGGTCCGTTTGGCAATTTTACCGGTAAACAATACGAATTGAAAAGTGCTGTTGAAAATTATCTTGCAGGAAAAGCACAAAGCATTCTCGATAACGTGTTAGGTTACGGCAATTCGGTAGTTAAAGTAAATGCCGAAATCGATTTTAACCAAGTTGAAAAAACGATGGAGCTGTATGATCCTGAAACACAAGTTGCAATAAGCGAGCAGACAGTAAAATCGGAGAGCGGTGGAAAATCAATCAGTGATTCCAATGTTGTTATTACCCAAAACCAAACCACCAATTACGAAGTAAGCAAAACAATTCAAAAGGTAATTGAAGGTGTTGGAAACGTGAAACGTATGACACTCGCGGCAGTTATAAACGGCATACCGAAACAGGGTAAAGATGAGCAGGGAAATCCAAAAACCATTATGGAACCCCGCTCCGATGAACAGATGAAAAAACTTGAAAACATCATCAGCCAGTCGGTTGGCATTAACCCGCAACGGAACGATCAGGTCTCGGTTGTAAGCATGGCTTTTGAAACACAGAACGGCATTGAAACCGAAGAAAGTGGCTTTATGACCATGAAGTTTGATCAGATGTCTAACCTGATTGTTGGCTTGTTTGGTATTATTGCAGCGCTGTTTATCCTTAAGGGTTTATTGAAACGGTTGAAGAATGAGAAAATTGTCATCGGAAGAATGGGCTCGGTAGGCGATATGGCTTCGATGGCATTTGCCGGAGCCGGTATCGGAATGGGTGGCGGAGCATTGCCGCAAGGCGGAAACGGTTCGATGGCAGGTTTGGAAAGCCCAAAACAAAGCAGAGCATTAATTGAGGTTGGTGATATTGAAGACGAAGTAAGCAACGATGCACTTGAACGGAAAGCAATGCACGATAAAATAGTTAATTACGTGCAAAAGAATCCGGTTGAGGCAGCAAAGCTTATTAACCTCTGGCTGCGTGAAGACGATTTCGAGGGCGCATAACAATGAGCAAAACAAATAGTAAAATCCCGAAAAAAGACCCCTATGCCGATCTGAAAGGGCTTCAGAAGACAGCTCTGCTGATGGTTGCCCTTGATGTTGATACGGCTTCGCAGGTATTAAAATATGTTGATCCGATGGATGTTGAAATGATCTCCGCGGAAATAACCAAAGTAAAAAACATTCCTTCGAATATAGCGCAGAACGTAACAAAAGATTTTCATAATCTGATAGTTGCCCGTGAATACATGCTTGAAGGCGGGCTCGAATACGCTCAGCGCGTTCTTGAAAAATCATTCGGCATGAATAAGGCCTTGGAAATTATCGAGAAGGTAAGGAACTTGACTACACTGAAGGGTTTTGATGTACTTAAAAAAGCTGACTCAACCCAACTGGTAGGATTTTTGAACAAAGAACACCCGCAAACAATCGCGCTGATACTATCGCACCTTAACCCCGAACAAACTGCAAACGCGCTTAAGGAACTGCCTGATGATTTGCGGGGAGAAGTTGCATACCGCATTGCCACGCTTGGGAAAATATCTCCACAAACACTTAAGCAAATAGAAAAAGTGGTAGATGATCTCGCCGGCTTCTCGATGAATCAATCAGTTAGTAAAATTGGCGGAACGAAAAGCCTTGCAACCATATTAAACAGAACAAATGTCAGCGTCAGCAAAGAAATTCTAAACAAAATTGAAGAAATAGACAGTGATGTTGCTACCGAAATTAAACGGCTCATGTTCCTGTTTGATGACATCGTGCAAATACAAAATAAAGATATACAAAGAATATTGAAAGAAGTTGACAGGCGGGATCTTGCACTTTCGTTGAAAATAGCCGAAGATAAACTGCGTGATAAAATATTTGGCAACATGTCTGAACGTGCAGCAGAGCTGCTTAAAGAAGAATTGCAGT
>JACPGF010000371.1 GCA_016182615.1 Ignavibacteriales bacterium | reverse complement strand
CTGGATAATAGGTTTGGTCTGTAAACGAAAAGAAAAGCCAAAGTTCATTTTATACAAGTTTTTAGAGGCTTCCCAAAAAATCTTTAATCTCAAGGACTTAGAGCTCTGCCCTGAATCATCTATTTTGGGGAAACTCTAAAATATAAAGCGCTTGCAAGGCTAAGGAAATATTGATATTATTCTTTAGTTAATGATGTTTGATATTGAGATAAGAAATGAATCGTGCGTTTTAAATTTGCAGCCCTCTTTTGTCTTCTGTTTTTCTATACAACTAATGCGCAGCATTTTAGTTACTATTTTTATAACGATAATCATGGTCTAATCAATAACAGTGTAAAAACCATCATGCAGGATGGTTTAGGTTTTATCTGGAGCGGAACAGATGGTGGTTTAGCGCTGTATGATGGACGTACTTTTGTAACAAACAATTCTACTTTACCTTCCACTTTTATCAAAAATCTGTATATCACACGGAATAAAAAGCTGATTGTTGTAACTGATCTTGGTATAGGGTATGTTGAAAGGTCGGCCGAGTCCTTTATCTATACTTCTATTTTAAAAGGAAGTACTATTCAAAACGATACAGGGCTGGCATTTCCTAAAACAATTTTTGAAGATTCACAGGGAACAATTTGGGTAGGGGATCAAACGGGTATTGTAAAAATAAAGAATAACTCGTATAAAAAATATTTATTTGAAGAGCAATACAGAAGTGACAGCTATTTCCGGTCATTTCTTTTTCTCGAGGATGAGCGGGGCAGCCTCATAGTATCGTCATGGAAAGGGGCATTATTTGCTTATAACAAAAAAACGGATACTTTTTCCAAACTTCCAACAATATCCAACCTAAAAAATTGTACCATCGATGATTTTCAATTACTAAAGCAGGGCACTATTTTAACTGCAACCAACCATGGCTTGCTTGAAATAAAGTATTCAGATGATTTGAAAAGTTTTTCCTCAACTTTCATGAACACGGTTCCTGAGATATCGTCATTTGCACTTTATAAAAACGGTATGTATTTACTTACTACTTGGAACTCGGGTGTATTCCTTTGGAATGCAAGAAACAATACTACCCAAAAACTTGAAGGCATAATACCCAGAAATATAAACAGGGTATATAAAGATGACGCAGGGGGAATGTGGCTTTGCACCAACGAAGGGTTAATCCTTTGCAAAGAGACCACCTTTCTGCCTGTACTCATTAATTCTAACATCCGTTTATCGAGTAATTATATTCGCAATCTGATAACTGACGAGAAAGGACATGTCTATTTTTCAGATCAGGAAAGTATTTTTAAGGTTTCCGGTACATTCCCAAACTTCGGGTATGAAAAGATACATGACAGCAAAGGGAAACGGGTATATACATTTGGCATCTATAAAAACTGCCTCTGGGTATCATACAGAGACGGTGATTTTTACTTTGAGTCCAAAACAAAACGCCTATTAATCCCGAAACAAAAAATTGGGGAACGTTTATCCTCTTTGAAAATTGACAAAAACAGCAACTGCTGGGGTGTTGTCGAAAGGCTGAACAAAATAATCGTATTTGATAGCAGCCTTAGTATTAGTTTTATAAGTTTACCCGTTGTTTCGCATCAGTCACAAAAGTTAGGGATTAACAAGAATGGCGACCTGTCATATATATATGCCGATTCTCTGATTTATATTAACAAAATTGACATTGGACAGAAGAAATTAATTCCATATAATTTTCAGTCGAAAGTAAAATTTAAGTCGTCAATAATACTAAATGATGTATATATCGGTAACAATGATGATTATTATATTGGAACTAACAGTGGGTTGTTTGCTCTGAAAAACAATTTACTCAGTGAGGCTTTTGACAGTCAGGAGAATGCTTCTAAAAATTTTAATGCCATTACTTTTGATAATGCAGGCGGCTTTTGGATCGGTACCGGTAATCAGCTGCTTTGGTACAATAAAGGAGATGTTCTAAAATATACACAGCAAGACGGAATTCCTAACAGCACTATTTCACCGGAAGGTTTAGTCACCGACAGTCTGGGTCGAATTTGGGTGGCAACTGCAGGAGGATTGGCACATCTTGCCTCTCAGTATATGGAAGTTAAGAAATCCCCGAAACCGGTATTAATATCATTTTCAGTCAATCAAGAGCAGATACATTCGTTAAGCGGATTAAAAAAACTGTACGGTAAACAAGATATAGAGCTTACCTTTTCAGCACTCTGTTTTCCTGCAAGAGTGGATTATCAATATAGAATTCCGGGAATCAGAGACAGTTGGTCAGAAGCCTCAGGAGGCAAGCTCAGTTTTCTCAGTTTAGAACCGGGGGATTATACAATTGAATTAAGGGCGTGTCAGGCAGGGCAAATTTGGAGCGATGTGACTTCAATCAGTTTTACAATCCAACCGAAGTGGTATGCTGTCTGGTGGATGTTCTTGATTTATTTGGCAATAATTGCAATTGTTATCTTTAAAGCTGCAATGATGATTCAAAAACATAGAATTATCAGGATGGAAAAAGAGAGGGATAAACTTGAAAGATTAGTAACTGAGAAGACAAATGCACTTACTGTGCAGAACAAAAAGATTGAGCAGCTATTAATTGAAGCGAACAAAGCAAAACTGGTGTTGGAATTAACGAATAGTGAGTTGGTAAAAGCCAATACTTTAAAAAATGATTTGCTTGGCATTGCATCTCATGACTTGAAAAACCCTTTGTCAACAATAATTTCGTATGCTCAAATTATTGAAGAACTCGTAGAGAATGACGCGGAATTGACAAGAATCTCTAAAATTATTTTCACGGCTGGAATGAACATGCTTCGGATAATTACCGAATTACTCGATTCAACGATGCTGGAGAATTCAAATTTCAAATTAGAAAAATCGAACGAGAATATTTCCGAGTTATGCAGAAGCATTATTTTAAACAACAAACCAAGGGCGGACCTAAAAGATCAGGATTTAATCATTAATCAACATCAGGAAATAAGTGTTCCTATTGATGCCCGCTGGATGAGAGAAGCGATTGATAATTTAATAAGCAATGCGCTCAAGTATTCTCCCCTTGGAAGTACCGTTACTTTAGATATTTCTGAAAAAGAGGACATGGTACTCGTTTCAGTAACTGATCAGGGACCCGGCCTAACTGATGATGATATGCATCATCTCTTTCAAAAATTCACTAGGCTCTCGGCAAAACCAACCGGAGGAGAAACCTCAACAGGACTGGGCCTGAGTATTGTAAAAGAGATAATGAGACTGCATAACGGTGATGTTATAGTGAAAACACATCCCGGTGAAGGGGCAACTTTTTCACTGGTTATTCACAAATAAGAAAGTAATACATTTTTGAAGTTTATTCCTTTTTGATGACCGTTAATCACCGCCATGAATAACCGCCTCGGCAATGCATAACGATGCCGAGGAATTCCTTATAGCAGGATACGGATAATATCTTCCTAAATCGTCCGGGAAAAAGGAATTAGTCAACATAGTAAACCATGCACTCGCAGAATCAACAGCCGTTGTATAATTCCCTAACTTTTAAACTTCCGCGGGCTAAACTGGATTAAATATTTTGCCTCGGTAACGAAAAGTGTGGGTAATTTGATAAGTATGCTCTATTTAACATTCTACCGGAACTTCTTGTCACTCTTTTTTTATCCGATTTTAACTTGAAAACGAATTACCCACCCCAAAAAGTAAATTTTAATACAGCCTCTTCTATCCCGGGTTTCAAAACCGCCGATCAGCCGACCAAAGCACACATTTCAGTTTAGGTGGCGAACTGCACAACGGTTTCCCGAATACTTTATAGCTCTGCAGTGAAATGAATGAATAGCCGCTTGGCTTTCCGTATCTGTAAAATCACACCACCTAATTTCCGTGTTTATGCAATACACGGTTTGTGTATGGCCTGTTTTTTGGCTATTTTCTGATTTCAATCAAATACACAGAGTTGATTCATGAAAAGCAAAATTATATTACTCTTGTTTGTTTATTCCATTTTTGCCTTCGCACAGGTTACTAGCATTACCGATATAAGTCCCGATGGGAAAACTACTTCTACCTATTCTGCAAATTTAAAATCTTCCGGTGGATTTGTCGTTAAAACCTCTGACGATATACCATTCGCGACGGCTCCGCAATGGACTGCGGCGCTTGAGCGGCAGGTTGGTGGAATGGCATGGGGCGACTACGACGGCGATGGTGATCTTGATCTGGCAGTTGGCTGTTATTTTAGCAATTCATTTCCGCCGGTACCAAATTATGAAGTGATGATATACAAGAATGAAAACGGTATGTTGGGTACCAATCCGGCTTGGATATCGTCGGATATGAAATCGACAACCGACGTTAAGTTTGCCGACATAAATCAAGACGGTAAGCTTGATTTGCTCGCGGCGAACGGTGACAACTCCTTCGTGCCATCGGTAATATACATGAATGGTGCTGCAGGTTTAAGTGTCAATCCCTCATGGACATCAACAACCGGTGCATGGACAGTTGGTGCTGCTTTTGCTGATATTGATGGAGACGGTGACCTTGATATGGCATTTGGAAATCAGGGTAGTTCATCGGTACCGGCCAAACCAATAACCGTATGGTTTAATAACAATGGCACTTATACAAGTTCACCCAACTGGCTCTCTTCGGACCAGATGATAACGAACACGGTTGCATTTGGTGACATGGATAATAGTAGTCTTAAAAATCAGACATTCTCGATTGTGCAAACAATGAATACTGGTGCTTATAGTTTACCCATGGTTCCGGTATATAGAATAGATACGGTACTGGTGAATGGTGAGCCCGTAAGCGGTTATTGCGTTAACCGTTTGGATGGCTGGGTTTCTTTAAAAGTAAAACCGGCGGTAGGCTCGCAGGTTACTATTAAATACCGTTCTATTGAAAAGGGAGATATGGCAGCTTCAAAGTGGGTAAACTATGAAAGCGGTGTATATTTTAATAACAACGGGAACCTTAGCACAACTCCGGGATGGACAGTTGGAAACACAAGCAGTCAAAAGGGTATCGCCTGGGAAGATTTTGACCGTGATGGCTTTCAGGATTTAGCGATTAGCGGCAGCGGTGTGCAGGCTGTTATCTACAAAAACACTAATGGTACTTTAAGCGGTCCGGTATGGACATCAAATGCAGTCAATCCGTCGGTACAGGAATTAATTACCGGTGATATTGATGGTGACGGTTATCCGGAACTTGCCACGGTTGGTTTTGGGACTAAAAGAATTGAGGTATATAAAAACCGTAATGGTGTTTTGGATATTGCTCCGACATGGGTTTATATAGCGGGCACATCGGCAACGGCAAT
>JACPGF010000368.1 GCA_016182615.1 Ignavibacteriales bacterium | reverse complement strand
TCGTCATCAATGCAAGGATTGCCACGAGAGATTTACCGAAATAGATGTAAATAATAGGCAGTATTGGCAGCCAGAACCTGTGTAAAGGCAGCATATCTCCACCGATAGAGATTACGTATAGTGAATAAAAGGCAACAATTGTAAAGAATAAGGTAACCTCACCTCGGTATTCCTTTTTTGTTAATAGGAACAATGGAAGTACCAAAACAAATCCATAGAGAAGATAATCCTGACAGAACACCCGGAAGTAGAGAAGCCCCGCCTGCAAACTTGTGCTGTCAAAAGAAGTTTTTGCATAAAATGTATTTGGGAAAAGATAGCCGTAATAGAATAAGCGGAAAGTGGTATGCATTAACACTGGCATAAGAAATATTGCAACTTCAATAAGATTATTCTTGGAGAATATCTCTTTTCGTGAAAATTGCACACCAATGAACTTATGTAAATAGATTATTCCCCACAAATAAATCCCCTCCGGTCGTGTTAATGCCGCAAGCGCCAAAAACACTGGAGTGTAATAATTGATACTTGTCCGGTTGTCCTTTTTAAAATAAAAATAGAGTGCTGAAAGGAATAGAAAAATAAACAGCATTGATTCCATACCACTTACAGCCCAGTATGCAATAGAAGGCGAAAAAACGAGCAGGAAAACGGGTATTAGGTTTAGAGAAATTCCGGAAGAGGATTTACCGGCATTTTTATCTATTTGCCGGGAAATCAAAAATATCACTATCAGAATCAGTATCCCGAAGAAAGAAGACAGATAACCAGCGTATTCTGCATAATTAAATTTTACATAGTTAAGAGCAATCAAGACTACAAGCCAAAGAAAATTTGTATAGCCTTCAACTCTTTCACCAACATTAAAAACCAAACCATTATTTGCCGTGAAATTCTTAACATACCGGAAAGTAATAAATGCATCATCCTGAATATGCAAAAATTTATTCAAAAAAAAGACGAACACTAGAATCAATAGCAATAATGCACAGATAACAGGGATATATTTTATACTTACCGCAGCAGTAAGGGGTTTCTTTGAATCAGCTCTCTTCTCTTTGTTTCTCTCTTGCTTATTTTTTGCCATATTTATCTTTTTTATTTGTCCGCAATGTAACAAAAAATCTATGTCTGCAGGTAATGATTCCGGGAACTATATATACTGTTCTTCTGTTTCAGATTTGTGTTGCTATTAAATAGATTAAAAACTTTCAAGTTTAAACTAAACTTTGCTTACTTTAAAAGAAAACAAGGAGTAAATGTTGAAAACAATTTCTGTTTTCATAATTTTTTCATCCATCATTTTACAGGGGCAAGTAAAATGGGATGCGGGTGCGGGTACCGATCAATGGTCTGATGCCGCCAACTGGGTTGGTAATAATGTTCCCGCCACAACAGATAGTGTTGTTCTGGATAATTCTTTAACATCTGGATCCTATACAGTAACCCTTCCCAGCGGGAACACCAATACGCAGGTTGCCCGTATTAGAATAACTCCCGATCCGGGAAATACGATAAATTTTGTGCTGCCAAGCACCAACACGAGCACTAACCAAGCGCTATTGCTTGGTGATGGAACAGGCAACTCCTACGATTTTATTTTAAACTCAGGTGCAATATTTAAGTATCAATCCGGCGCTGCCTCCGGAACGCCGTTTGCCTTAGTAAATTCGTCAGATTCTATATTAATTTACGATGGTGCAAAATGGTATCATAACACTAAAGTAGGACAAACGGGCATAGCCAATAAACTTGCGAAAAGAGTAGCAGGAACCGACCATGGCGTATTCGAGTATGATATGCCAATATTCTCTTCTTCTATTCAGTTTCAAAACATTACCTATGGAACCGTTAAATTAAGCGGTGCTAGTTATGGAGGATTAAAAAGATATATCACAACGGGCTCAAGCGTCACAACTATCCGCGGTGATTTTATCATTGATGCCAATTGTTATGATTCAACCGTTCAGACAAACAGAATAAATATCGCAGGCAATTTGGAGTGTAACGGTTATTTCAAGTATGCCCCGGTGGCAACACCCCGATGGTACACATTCAACGGCAAAAGTGAACAGACTATAAGTGGTACTGGCTCTATAGACTTACTCGGCGGCATGACCGTGAGTTCAGGAAGTACTTTAAAAGTGCTTAATAATTTTTCACTGTCTAATTTCAATGGGAATGGTACAGGAAAAGGAGTAACTATTGATGGTACTCTCGATTTAGGCAGCAATGTCATATCGGGGCCATGTACTTTAACGGTTTCATCCACGGGTAAATTAAAACTAGGTTTAGCTCCCGGGTTAACAAGTACGCCTTCATCAAGCAATATTCAGGTAACCGGTACGCGAACATTTAACAATACACAGTGGGAATTTAACGGTTCAACAGCACAAGTAACCGGGGATGCTTTTCCTGCATCGGTTGACACGCTTATTATTAATAATTCTTCAGGGGTCACATTAAGCAGCGCATTGACAATAAACAAAGGATTGCAGTTAAATTCAGGATTGTTAAAACCTGATTATAAAACTCTGAGTTTTGGTACACTTGCTTCTGTATCCGGATCTCCGTCATCAAACAGTTTTATCTCCATCGATAGCTCTGAAACGATAAGAAAACTGTTTGCATCAACCGGCTCCTTTACTTTTCCAGTTGGTGATAATTTCGGGACAAGTGAATACTCACCCGTTACTATCAATTTCACATCCGCAACTTTTGATCCGGGTGCTTATGTTGACGTAAAGCTTTACAATTTCAAACATCCGCTTAATCCGAGTACTACAGATTATTTGTCCAGATACTGGCGGGTAAGTTCTTCCGGTATCAGTTCTTTTTCTTGTAATGCTTCTTTCACTTATAATGCAGCTGATATTAATGGAACCGAAGGTAATCTTAATTGGGGAAGTTTGAGCGGATCCTTATGGAACCCGCTTACCGGATCCCTCTCAGGAAAACAATATACTGCAATACTTACGGGATTCTCAGACTTTACCGCCGGTGAGGCTAGCTACTTTAGCGGTGCGACATTCATGAATTTGAGTTTGTTG
>JACPGF010000367.1 GCA_016182615.1 Ignavibacteriales bacterium | reverse complement strand
TTTTATTTGAATATCCAAATTATTCTACATCCCTTGAAATAGGGCATCACTTTACTGCCATGCTAAAAAAAGCTCCACCTAAAAATCAGGTGAACCTACATTTTACATTTTACATTAGCACCCCTCCCTCTTTACTTTAACCAAACTTATCCGTAAGTTCTCACGTAATTCTTCTCCTGTGCGTAATTTATGTAAAACAATTCCTATGGAAGGAGATATATATGACAACCGAAAGTTCGTGCGAAAAAGCACGCATGTACGTTGAACGCCACGCAGCTGACCATCTTTCAGGCAGGATGAAATATTTTGATGGCCCGTGCATTACCATTTCGCGTGAAACAGGTGCTGGTGCAAATTTTGTCTGCGATGAGCTCATGAAGCAATTCGAAGAGAAGTATCCCGAAGGTGAATGCCCTTGGGCTGTATTCGAGAAAAATATTATAGACATGGTTATCGAGGACCATAAACTGCCAGACAAGATAAAGGAGTATCTTGGAGAGCAGACATACGCCACCATAAACACCGTTATGAAAGAAATCCTTGGCTTACACCCCCCGCTTATTACACTACACCGGCAAACAACAGAAACAATTCTTAAACTGGCTTATATAGGCAACTGTATTATTGTAGGCCGCGGGGCAAACCTTATTACAGCACGGCTAAAAAAAGCTGTTCATATCCGCCTTATTGCTGCTTACGAGCACCGGCTTGAACATATGAAACAGCATTATGAAATGGATACAAAAACAGCCGAGCAGTTTATAAAAGACGAGGATTCAAAACGCAGGAAGTACATCGAAACCTATTTTCACAAATCTGCCGATGATCAACATCTGTACGACCTTGTAATAAACACGGGAAAGATTTCATTTGAAGGAGCGGCAAAAATCATTGCCGCTTATGTCGAAATGAGGCAGCCTGCTGTAGTGCACACATAGTGCAGCAGAAGTATATTTTTTGGTTTTACAATGGTTAAGGCCTGCCATGCATTCATCTGCTTCAATGCTGCACGGCAGGCATTTGTTATATTGCGCATAATCCTCTGCAACAAATATTCCTTCTGTATTCCAGCCACAAACTTTCAGCTATCTTTTTTGTATATTAAATCAATCAGTTAATAATCATTTGGTACGCGTTAGTTAATGAAACAGTCATACGATGTAATAGTAGTCGGTGCCGGTCCTGCCGGCTCAACAGCGGCAAGGTTTGCAGCCGAAAAAGGCATATCAGTTTTAATGCTCGAAAAAGACCGCGACGTCGGTTATCCAGTCCGGTGCGGGGAGGCAGTCAGTAAAAAAGGTATTGAAGAATTCCTTCCCGTGGATAGTAAATTTGTTGCTTCTGAGATGACAAAGTTCCGATTTGTTGCACCGAATGAAGAATATGCCGAAGTGGGATTTGGTGACACGGGTTATGTGCTTGAGCGCAGGATATTTGATTATGAATTAGCACGGATTGCCGCGGAAGCAGGAACTGAAATTTTAACCCGGGCTTATGTTAATGGCTTACTGTTCAATGAAGGAAGAGTATGCGGCGTTAAATATGAATACCGCGGCGAAACAAAAGAAGCGTACGCGAAAATAGTTATTGCTGCCGATGGCGTTGAGTCAAGAGTCGGCCGTTGGGCAGGTATCAAAACACATTCTGATTTCAGGGAAATGGAAAGTGCCGTGCAGGTAACAGCGGCAAATATTCCGGTTAACCAGGATACTCTTTACTTTTTCATGGGGCAGTGTTATGCACCCAATGGCTACCTTTGGATATTCCCGAAAGGGAATAATAAAGCAAATATCGGGCTGGGTGTCAGTGGTGAAATCAATAAAAAAAAATCGGCACTGAAATATCTGAACGATTTTATGGATAAATATTATCCCGATGCCCCAATTCTGACCACTGTTGCCGGTGGCGTACCGTGCGAGTTAACCCTTGGGAAAATCTCCGGTCCCGGAATTATGCTTGTTGGTGATGCAGCCCGTCAGATAAACCCATTAAGTGGCGGCGGCATTTGCAGCGGCATGATTGGCGGTAAAATTGCCGGTATAATCGCCAGTGAAGCAATCCTGCAAAATAAAATAGATCATATTCTTACCTATGATAAAGCATGGCATGACAGGCTTGGCAAACGGCATGTTATCTTTAACCGGATAAAGGAAGGTATATATAACTTTTCCGACAAAACATTTAATGACCTTGCCGTAATTTTCAAAAAAGTACCTCCCGGCGACCAAAATATCGGGAAGTTGTTCACTACTGCTTTATTTAATCAGCCTTCATTGCTGATTGATGTTGCAAGAGTTTTCTTAAGCAGAACAATTACCTGCTATATGCCTCGTACATACACTTATCATTGGGAATGGTACCTGAAATCTCCACCGGAAAAATTTTGGAAGCTTATTGCCGATACCAACCGGTTTAATTTCGATACTTCGGTACCCTCAATTACTAAGTTGGTTGACGAGACTAAGGCTGCCGGTTTATATACAAAACTCCAATTAAAAAGGTTTGGTATCCCCGTAACGTGGTACGAGGAACCCTTTGAATGGATTTTTCCCGAGCGGTTTGGCGTTATTCGCCGATATACAACCGGACCGGTAAAAGAGATGAGAGTAACTGTTTTACTTGCCCCTGAAGGCAGCGGTACGCATCTTACTTATCATGTCGAGGCGGTTCCTGCAAATAAATTGGGAAATATTGCCATACCGGTGCAAATCGGATTAATTTCTGCTAACGAATTTGATAAAACCGTTAAAAAGTATGATAGCATCATACAAAGTTCTTCTCAAGCCCCTGTTATTTTCTCCTCGGTACGGTCACCAGTAATTGATGAGAACCGTTGTAAACACCTGCTAAAAGAACTGAGCCGGGTCTCGCCTGATGCAACGGTAAACCAGTATATCGAAAAGCTCCTGCGGGAAAGTGACGACTTTGCTCTGAGTAAAATTAGGCCTTATGCATTTGCGAAACAGTGGGGTACAAGCAAAAGTGCAACGCTTGCAGCTTTTTTACACGCGACCCGTTTAGGACTATTTGACCTGCACTGGGATATCTTGTGCCCGTTATGCAGGGGAACCCAAGCATCTCCCCGCTCGATTCAGGATGTGCACACTCCCGTGCATTGCGATAGCTGTAATATTAATTTCGAGGTGAATTTTGACAGGTTGGTTGAAATTACTTTTAAACCAAATTCTTCAATTAAAAATATTAATGTCGATACATTTTGTATTGGCGGGCCGCAGGTTACACCGCATATTGTTGCACAGCAGATTATTCCCTCGAATGGCAGTAAAAAGTTCCGCCTGAAACTTGAACCGGGTGCGTACCGGGTAAGGACAAATACCCATGCAAACGGAACCATCTTCAGGGCTGAGAGCTCGGGAGAGATGGAATATACAATTACTATAAACGCCAGTGGAATTGAAAGTGATGTTATTTCCTCTGAAACGCTATTACTTACCGTAATAAACTCGACCGGCTCTGACGAGCTTTGTATTATTGAACGAATGCAGTTTGCCGATGATGCTGTTACCGCGGCAGAGTTAACCGCATTACAAATTTTCAGAGACCTCTTCTCCTCCGAAGCACTACGGCCCGGTGAACACATTTCGGTCGGTAAAGCAGCATTGGTTTTTACTGACCTGAAGAACTCAACAAAAATGTACCGGCAAATCGGTGATGCAAAGGCTTTTGGCTATGTCATGAATCATTTTGACATATTAAAAACAGCAATAAGTGAAAATGAAGGGGCAGTCGTAAAGACAATCGGTGATGCGGTGATGGGCGTGTTTCTTGAGCCTGCTAATGCTGTTAAAGCGATGCTGCAGGCAAGAGTGGGTATGATGCAGTTGGCGGCACCCTCCGAAGAAATTTTGTTAAAAACTGGTATCCATTTTGGCGCTTGCATCGCCGTTAACCTTAATAATAACTTCGACTATTTTGGCTCAACGGTAAACATAGCAGCCCGTTTGGAAGGGCTCTCTTCTGGAACCGATATTATTATCTCAGGAGAAGTTTTCGAAGACCCGACTGTGAAGCAATTTTTATCCCAATCATCCGGAAGCATTCAGATTGCACCATTTGAAACAAAACTAAAGGGGTTTGAAAATGAAGCATTTGCTTTATACCGGGTAAAATCAATATGATGCAAATAATAACTTTTTACCGTATTTTATAAAAAAGAAAAATCATTCTCTTAATGCCTGTAGCTGACGATATACCTGTAATCCTTGTCACCATAGATAAATATCCTTTGGTTCTCCCCATACGCGATATACGTTACATTATTCATGCAGTTGCAGTTACACCCATACCTGATTCCCCTGCATTTATTGTTGGTGCAATTAATTATCATGGCGAAATACTTCCCGTGGTTGACCT
>JACPGF010000376.1 GCA_016182615.1 Ignavibacteriales bacterium | reverse complement strand
TCGGTTAGTGCCGTACTTGAGGAAATTATCAAAGAATATTTGCCGCTTGCTAATAAAAAGGCGCTTAAACTCGTTCCGGTATTTTCGGCTGAAGATGATATGGTGTATGCCGATCAGGCTTCGATTGCTAATGCCTTTGCAAACCTTATGGATAACGCCGTAAAGTTTACCGAAGCCGGGCAAATATCTGTTACCGTATTTAAAAATGAAAAAAACGAATTAAGCGTTGAATTCAGGGATGACGGAATTGGGATTTCTGACGAGTATATTGCAAATTTATTTGCACCTTACACTCAGGAACAGAGTGGTTTTGGGCGGGCTTATGAGGGTGTGGGATTAGGGCTTTCGATTACAAAAAGAATTCTTGACTTGAATAGAGCCGGTATTTCTGTGTGGAGTAAGAAAAACAAGGGATCTATTTTCACCGTTTCATTCAGTTTACAATCCACAACGGAATCCGAAGCTGTAACAATAGAAAGAAATGACAGTTCTACAATAGGCACAACAGCACTGACTGCTATTCAACCTGAAGAAAAGCCTTCAATTCTGGTTGTCGAGGATGACGGCATCAATCAGGTTTATATCCGGTCAATATTAAAAAACAGATTTAATGTATTTCTCGCATCAGATGCTAAAAAGGCTCTTGAGTTGTTTGCAGAAATACAGTTTAATGTAGTTCTGATGGATATTTCACTAAAAAAAGGTCTGAACGGACTGGAACTTACTCAGCTTATCAGAAATGGAAATAGAAATAAGCATACTCCAATAATCGCGGTTACAGGGCATGCATTCCCTGAAGATATGAAAAGGTCACTTGAAGCCGGCTGTAACGAGTATTTATCAAAACCGTTTAGTGAAACTGACCTGCTCTTAAAAATTTCGCCGTTTGTTGATACGTGAATGCTTTTGTGAAATAAATTTATTTTGCAGTAAAAGAAGCACACCTGCTGTCTGAGAATTTTATTGATTTGCCGTTTAGCGGGTTTGTACTAGTTCTTTAAAAACCGCGAGGTCTTCTTTGGTGGTAACTTTAAAGTTAAACAGGGAACCTTCTACAATAGATACCGGGAATCCGGCATAGTGCATAACCATTGATTCATCCGTTGCGGCATAGTTCTTTTTATTTGCCAACGAGTATGCAGACAGTAATTCGGAATAGCGGAATACCTGAGGGGTCTGTACGTAAAAGATATGGTTACGGTCGGGGTATTGCCACGCTTCGTTATCCACCTGTAATAGTGTATCCTTGGCTTTAATGGCTACAAGTGCGCTGCCATGTATCTTGGCATGTTTTATTGCATTGGTAAGCGTTTTCTGCGGTAATAATGGCCTTGCAGCATCGTGCACAACTATCAGGTCATCCGGTGCTGCTTCAAGTGAAGCAAGGGCGGCAAAAACTGAATCCTGCCGCTCCTTACCACCTGAAACTATCCGGGTTAGTTTAACTATCCCATATTTTTTTTTAATCTTCACAACCTTGCTTGTATAATCGGGATGCACAGCAATAGCAATTTCGTGAACAAGTTTGTTGCGCTGAAACACTTCCAGTGTATAAGCGAGTAGTTCTTTTTTATTGCAGGTAATAAACTGCTTTGGAACCAAACCACCAACCCGTTTGCCTGAACCGGCAGCCGGAAGGAGCGCAATGATTCTCATAAAATAAGCATCGCGTCGCCAAAGCTCAAGAAACGGTAACCTTCCTTGATAGCCTTCTTGTACGATTTCATGATAAAATCGGTGCTTGCAAAAGCGCTTACCAGCATCAACAGGGTCGATTCCGGCATATGAAAATTGGTAACCATCCTGTCGGCAATTTTAAAATCATATTGCGGATAAATAAATTTGTCAGTCCATCCGCGGTTAGGGCGGACGAAACCCTCGGAAGTAACGGAAGATTCCAATGCCCTGCAGGTACTGGTACCCACAACGATAACACGCTTCCCGTCACGGATCGATTTATTAATCCGTTCAGCTGACTCTTTCTGAATTTCAAAAAACTCGGCATCCATTTTATGTTTCGTAAGGTCTTCAACTTCAACCGGGCGGAATGTACCAAGGCCGATATGCAATAATACCGGTGCAAAATCGACACCTTTCTTTTTAATTTTTTCAATCAGTTTTGGAGTAAAATGCAGCCCGGCAGTTGGTGCTGCAACTGAGCCATCGGTTTTAGCATATACTGTCTGATAGTTTTCACGGTCTTCCGGTTCAGCATCACGTTTAAGATACGGTGGCAGCGGTGTAACGCCAATGTTTTCAACCGCTTTGTAAATATCTGTTGACTGGTTGAAACGCACCGTACGGCCGCGTGAAGTGGTGTTATCAATAATCTCACACCAGAGATGATCGTTAAAATAAATTTTATTACCAATACGGACTTTTCGTGCCGGATCAACAATTACGTCCCAAATACATTCATGTGCATTTAATTCTCGTAACAAAAACACTTCAATCTTTGCTTGTGTCTTTTCTTTCTTACCAAACAGGCGTGCCTGAAATACGCGGGTCTCGTTAACAACAATCACATCACCTTCTTCAAGATAGTCGGTTATGTGAGAAAATGTTGTCGATTCTATTGTCTGTGTTTCACGGTTAAGAACCATCAATTTTGATTTATCTCTTGGTGAAACCGGATACCGTGCGACACTGCCCTTGGGCAAATTATAACTGAAATCGGATAATTTCATTTAGTGAACCTTTATTTATGAAAAAATTGTCCGGATGAGCTAAGGAAACAACTCCGGCTGCCCTCATTAATCAGGGCAGCCGGGTAAGGAAATACTAATTATTTAGATTTCTTAACTGCCTTCTTAACAACCGGCTTAGCAACTTTTTTAGGAGCTGCTTTTTTTGCAACTGCCTTTTTAACAGCTGCTTTTGTGGGGGCTGATTTTGCAGCTGCCATTCTTTCACGAACAACCGCTCTTGCAGCAGCAAGACGCGCGATTGGAACGCGGAAAGGTGAACAACTAACATAATTCAAGCCGGTGCGGTGACAGAATTCAACTGAACTCGGTTCGCCGCCATGCTCGCCGCAGATGCCGACTTTCAAGTCGGGCCTGCTTGAGCGGCCACGGGTTGTACCCATTTCTAACAACTGGCCAACACCTTCCTGATCCAATGCTTCGAACGGATCAGTCGGTAATATTTCTCTCTCAACGTATTTCGGCAGGAACATGCCTGCATCATCACGTGAAAGGCCGAATGTTGTTTGGGTAAGGTCGTTTGTACCGAATGAGAAAAATTCAGCAACTTTTGCAATCTTATCGGCAACCAAGGCAGCACGGGGCAGCTCAATCATGGTACCAACAAGGTATTGTACTTTTTTCTTCTTTTCGGCAAACACTTCGGCTGCAACACGGTCAACAATTTCTTTTTGCAGTTTCAGTTCATTAACATCACTTACTAAAGGAATCATAATTTCCGGTTTAACTTTAACACCTTCTGCAACTGCTTCAATAGCAGCTTCAAAAATAGCGCGTGCCTGCATCTCGGTAATTTCAGGATAGAGAATACCTAAACGACAGCCACGGAAACCGAGCATCGGGTTAAACTCATGCAGGGTATCCATTTTGGCAGTTAAGGTAGCCATGCTGATACCAAGTGCTTTAGCAAGCTCTTCCTGCTCTTCTTTTTTATGCGGTAAGAATTCATGCAATGGCGGATCCAAAGTACGGACGGTAACCGGGAAGCCTTTCATAGCTTTGAAGATACCCTTGAAGTCTTCGCGCTGGAATGGCAGTAATTCTGCCAATGCTGCACGGCGGCCTTCTACGGTATCAGAAACGATCATCTTACGGACGGAGAGAATTCTCTTTCCACCAAAGAACATGTGCTCAGTGCGGCAAAGGCCAATACCTTCGGCGCCAAATGCAATTGCATTTGAAGCCTGATCAGGCTGATCGGCATTGGTGCGGATACCAAGACGGCGGTATTCATCTGCCCACTTCATAATTTGATCATACATTTTGTATGTTTCAGATTTTTTCGGATCAAGTGATTTCTCGATAAGCACCTGAACAACTTCTGAAGGTTTTGTTGAGATTTCGCCAACAATTACTTCACCGGTAGTTCCATCAATAGAAATATATTCACCTTCTTTAACAACCACGTCTTTGTTTTCAACTTTCAAGGTGCCTTGGTGATAATCAATTTGTAATTGGCCGCAGCCTGCAACGCATACTTTACCCATTTGGCGGGCAACTAAGGCTGCATGCGAGGTCATACCACCGCGAGCGGTAAGGATACCTGCTGAAGCATTCATTCCTTTAATGTCTTCAGGTGAGGTTTCGATGCGGACAAGGATAACTTTTTTGCCGCTATTAGCAACTTTTTCAGCATCTTCTGCACTAAACGAAACAACGCCGCTTGCAGCGCCGGGGCCTGCATTTAATCCTTTCGCGATTAAACGGCCAGCTTCAATCGCTGCTTTCTTTTCTTTCAAGTCAAAAATCGGGCGGAGCAATTGGTTTAACTGCATCGGTTCAATACGCATCAATGCTTCTTCTTTTGAAATGA
>JACPGF010000369.1 GCA_016182615.1 Ignavibacteriales bacterium | reverse complement strand
AGACGTCTTTCTTGTTTCCGGCATACCCGTTTTACTATTAATTGTGCAGTATTGTAAAAGTTATTAAACGGATTTTTTTAACAGTAATGAAAAAACCACGAATTTTAATCGCCGAGGATGAACGGATTGTTGTTCTTGACCTGCAGAAGCGCTTGCTTTCTCTTGATTACGAAATTGCAGGTGTGGCAACAACCTCTAAAGAGTGTATTAATGCCGTACTGGCAAACAAGCCGGATATTATCCTTATGGATATTATCCTTAAAGGCGATAAGGACGGTATAAGCACAGCGGCTGAGATAAAAGAACGTTTTGATATTCCCGTTGTGTACCTTACCGCCCATACCGATGACCAAACCATACAACGCGCAAAAATAACCGAACCGTACGGCTATATAATAAAACCGTTCGAAATGAAAGACCTGCAAACAACATTGGAAATTGCCCTGTACAGGTCACAAATGGAAGCGCGTCTGAGCGAGAGCGAGATAAAATACCGCACGCTTGTGCAAACGGCAACCGATGCGGTTCTTATCCTTAACACGGACGGCTGCATCACCTCGGTAAACCCGAAATCGGTGCAAATGTTTGGTTACCCCGAAGAGCAGATGGTAGGTGCTTCCATAAAAAAAATAATGCCGGATGTTTTTATCAATCACCTTGAGCATGGCGTTAAACGCTTTCTTGAAGTAGGTAAGCCTATTACGGCAGACGTACTGGAAGTAACTGCCCGTAAATTCTCCGGCGAAAATTTTCCGGTTGAGATTGCTTTTTCATCATGGAATACCGGACAAGTACTTTATTTTACATTAATCGTGCGCGATATAACAAAAAGAAAACAAACCGAGGACGAACTAAAAAAAGCCCATGGGCTGCTTGAACAAATCGTTCTGGAAAGAACTGCTGAATTGCAGGCGCTTATTAACCAGTCACCCTTGGGTATTGCCCTTTTTGAAAGTGACGGGAAAATTGCATACGGTAATAACGTTTGGAAAAACATATGGAACGAAAGCGCTTTACAGACGCAAAATGAATCGTATAACTTGTTTCAGGATCCCGTGTTTGTTAAAAACGGATATGTACCACTTGTTGAACAAATATTGATTAAAGGCGGCAGTTTTACCACGGGTGAGTTGTACCTTGCACCGGAAGATTATCCTGAATTGTCCAACAGCGAGGGGCTTGTTGTGGTTTTTCATTTTTATACCGTGCAGGTTGCCGGGGAACCAACATTCCGCATTGTGAGTCTGGTAGAAAATGTCACAGACTCCGTTAAAGCGCTTGATGCAAGCCGTGAAGTTGCCGAGCAAAAAGGCCGCATGGCGCTTATTGTGGAGATGCTTGAGACCGAGAGGACAAGAATTTCGAGAGAGCTGCACGATGGTGTTGGGCAGATTCTTTCGGCAATAAAACTGAATATCGAGGTTTTTGAAAAGTCCGGTAATCAGGATATGATGCCGTTGAAACGGGCAAAAGACTTGCTAACAGGAGCTAACTGTGAGTTGAGAGATATTATTTATTCACTGCACCCTGTTTATCTCGATAACGGCGGACTGCCTGCTGCACTACAGACTCTTTGCTCTGAAACCATGAATTCAGCTAACCTGAAAATCAGTTTGCAAGTGGACGGGCTGGAAAAGCGCGTTGCACCCAAACTTGAACTTGCCACTTTTAGAATAATACAGGAAGCAATCAATAACGCGGTAAAACACTCCCGTGCAGATGTTATCGATATACGTGTCAGGAAAATAGGTAATTTACTTGACCTGTACGTGAGAGACAACGGGCAGGGGTTTAACGCCGGATCATTACAACAAACAAAAGAAACTCACGGATTCGGGCTTGTTGGCATCAGGGAGCGGGTTGAGACACTTAACGGCTCATTTCACCTTGAATCCGCCCCGGGCAAAGGTGTGGAGTTTTTTATCAATATTCCCCTCACGGAAAAAGGATGAAAAAAATAACAGTTGTTTTAGCCGATGACCACGCGATTATGCGTGACGGCTTGAAAATGGTATTACAGACAGACAAGAGTGTTGTAATTGTCGGTGAAGCATCGAACGGGAAGGAGGCTGTTGATCTTGTAAGGTCACTCAATCCCGATATATTAATCGTGGACATTAACATGCCGCAGATTAGCGGAATCGAAGCCGCGCAGCTAATCAGGAAGTTTAACAACACGGTAAAAATACTTGCATTAACCATGCACGATCAGGAAAACGTTATCCTTGATGCCGTGCAGGCGGGTGTTAACGGGTACCTGCTGAAAATGTCGGATATGGATGAGTTTTTAGCGGCAATCAAATCGCTGGCCAAAGGGATTGACTATTTCCCGGCAGCAATAGCACAATCGGTTATGAAAGGCCTGCAGCACCGCGGTGCTATGCAGCAGGAAGATCTGAGCATTAACTTAACGCCAAGGGAAAAGGAGATATTAACGTTAATTGCAAAAGGTAATACCAGCCAGGAAATCGCAGGTAAACTGTTTATCAGCTATTTCACCGTATCCAAGCACCGCAAAAATATTCTCGATAAGCTGGGCTTAAAGAATACCGCCGAAGTGCTGATGTACGCAATGAATGAGAAGTTGATTTAGGGGAGTTTATAGGGTTAGGAAATTGTCTGAGCCATGAATCCAAAACAACGCTTGCCGAAGTAGCAACAAACAGCTTACATTGTGGTAAGCTGCAGTTCTTCACGACACTTAACCGCAAAGGTGTAAAGTGAGTGCAAAGATGGCTCCAAAGAAATTTTAATTTGTTCTTTGAAAACAACTCATTTTTGATAAATATTTTGACGAGTTAGATGGAATTCTCAGGAATTACAAATGGGGCTCAAATTGCAAGACCATATAACTGCCAACCGTGTATAATATAGCTTTTATTTTTGAGTCTCAGGCATCAAGCAATGACCGGGTTGAGTGTTGTATTAACCGGAATTAAAGTAATAATATGCAAAAAAGCTGATTGCAGGGAGCAATAAAAAAATCCTGCCGGACAGATAAACCATCCGGCAGGAAAAAGTGCTAAAGGGTAATCAACAAAAGTATTTGTGCTATCAGTATCCGTAAGAACATTGCAAATGGATAAACTGATGCATAGGCAGTTGATTGTGCCTGTACCGGAGCAAGTGAATTCGCGAATTCAAGTGCAGGGGGGTCGGTCATGGTGCCTGCAAGCATACCGCAAATTTTCAGATAGTTAAACTTCATCAGCCAGGCAACTATACCGGCAATCATTATCGGGAAGAAAGTAATAATTGCGCCATACAGCATCCACCAGTAGCCGCCATTCCATATCGTATCGAGAAATGTTGCACCCGAGAGCAAACCGACTGAGGCAAGGAACAATGTTATGCCTATTTCACGGAGTATCATGTTCGCGCCGGGAGTCATATAAAAATCAGTTTTACCGATACGGCCTTTGTAGCCAAGTAATAATGCTACGAGCAGGGGGCCGCCTGCAAGACCCAGTTTCGCGGGAACAGGCATACCGGGAATAAAAATAGGGATACTGCCGGTATACCTGCAACGGTGCAATGTAACCACTCAAGCACTATCTTTATTAATTCCTAGCTCACAACATCCGACTTTAGTCTGAGGAAAACCAACCCATCTAACCACAGGCTCTAACCACTGGAATTAATTTGCATTTATAAAGTGAAATGTAATGGCTAAAGCATGATGTTGATTGGCTATTTAAACCTCAGATTAAAGTCGATGGTTGGGAGATGGGAATTATTATAGCTATGGGCTGAGTAGTTTCGGTGCAGTTGAGTAGTAAAAACACAAAAATGGATTTTGGCGCTCTTGCACTCTTTTCGGCAGACATGAGTAAAAGGATTGGTATGGTGTCTGAGTATTACTATCAAGACTCAGTAAAGATTACTAACGGCGACTATTAGCCCGATTATCGGTATTGCACTGAATCTTTAACAACCAGCGGCTACGCTAAAAACGCCATGCACTCATACTTTACAGGCGATTCAATTGGTTATTATCAGAGCATTTTTATCTTACTTCGCAACAAGGCTGGAATAAAGTTGTTTTTATAACAACGGCAGCAAAAGATTCCACGATGAGAATTCAAACCATTACCGGTGCTGATCCCCAGAAAGCAAGATTTGAGTATTCGTATGATATGGTACGCATCAGCAGAAATGTGGTTCCCCATTTTCTGAATTCCGTAACCGCTCATCGCGCGAGATAGAGTAAAGATATAGGTCAAGTCCCGGAATATATATAGGTAATTTGTATCTAACCACACCCAAAAGTGTCCCCGGGTTTGCGGCAAGTTATCTAACAGTAATAATTTACGCTTCAGGACTTCAATCAATGCCTCCGCTCGGAGGCACCGTAAATATTACATCGTGAAGAAAATGACAACTATTAATCGATGTTCCCGGAAGTCAAATCTCACCTTTCCGGTACAATACATTTGTCATCTCTCAAATTGTAAAAGGTAATTAACCGTTCAAAGGTATTCACAAACGTGGGAATACTGGAGAGCACGTGATGAGTAATACAAAAGACTGATTATTGGGAGGCTGAATTGAATGCCGGATTTGGAAAGATAAGCTGAAGATAAAAAAAAGGCAACCCGTATGAACTTTATTCACAAGGGCTGCCAGAAAAGATAATAAAGATTTACTCTGCCTTGCCAATCGGCAAAAAAGCTTAGCGCATGAGCAACATTTTTTTAGTAATCGTGTTGATACCGGCACTTAATCTGTAGAAATAAATTCCACTACTAAGATAACTTGCATTATATTTAACCGAATAATTTCCGGCTTCTTTTTCTTCATCTACCAAAGTCATCATTTTTTTACCAGTAATATCAAATACTTCAAGTGTTACATTGGATTTGGCAGGTATCGCAAAATCGATAACAGTTGATGGATTGAAAGGATTAGGGTAATTCTGACTGAGCGTAAATAAAGCTGGAACTGTCAAATCGAACATAATAGTGTTGCTGTATTTAAACTTGCCGTCCATATCAATTTGTTTCAGCCGGTATTCTGTTTTTGCGGGGAAAGCTTTTTTATGCGTAAAAGTATAGTTCCGGACTAAGTGTGAATTACCTGCACCTTGAATAAAGCCAACTTTGCTCCATGCATCTCTGGCAGTTTTGTGCTCGATTTCAAATCCGAAATTGTTATTTTCAGTTGCGGTTTGCCACTTAAGAATTACATCACCATGACTCTTTGTCCCGGTAAAGGAAACCAGTTCGACAGGCAAAGGAACAGATACTTGAGTTTCGAAAACACCTCTGCCATGGGTTGCCGCAATTAATGTGTTGTCAGCATCTCTGTAATCTAATCCGACTACCACAACATTACCTATGGAAGCTGCTGCTTCCTGAGTCCAAACAGTAGAACTGCCATTCAGCTCAATGGTAAAATAGACACCTGTACTTGTGCCAATAAAATAGTGAGGGATATTTGCCACTTTAAAGGTTATTATAGAACGCACTGAAGGAGAGTTTGCTCCAGTGAGGTTACCCGTAATTGATGTCCAACTGCTTCCTGAATTTGTTGAATACCAAATTCTATCGACATTGTAATTACTGAAAGTGATAAAAACATTTGCAGAATTTACCGGATCAACAGCGATGGAGCTTACATAGCCATTGGGGAAGCTTGTGCTGCTTACATCAGTTGGCGTAGCGGTGGCAGGATCCGCCGTATTGGCATTGTCAAGCCTAAAAACTTTTCCATTAGAAGTGCCATAATATAAAACATTAACACTATTTGCTTTACTAAGCTTTAAGGCAGTTACTGACTGACCTTCAATAGCGGAATTTGTAAAATATGTCCAAGTAGGAGATTCAGCAGTGGCATTGTTGCAGCGCCAAAAGCCGGAAGTTTTACTTGCAGCAGCATCACCGCCGCTTGTAAACATTAAATTTCCATCATTATCGTCAAGATCAAAGGTAGTAACAAAAGGAGCAGTTTGGTTATTGGCACCGGAAGGAGTCATAGCAACTCTGTTTTCTGCAGGAACAGGAGCGGTTGCAACGCTTTTGGGGAACCGGTAGATATTGCCATGTGTCGTGGACATAAAAACATGAGTTCCGGTAGGATCAATTTCAGACCAGGTGCCATCCCCGCCACCGCATTCCTGCCAGCTTTGCAAACTACCGTTAGTCCTGGCCATCCAGCTTCCTCTATCCTGCAAACCGCCGGCGATAAAACCACTTCCTGAAGTCTTATCGAGCGCGGCACAGTAAAACTGTGATACATTTAATCCGGTACGCAAGGGAACTTGCCAAAAAGTTGCACTGGGAGCTGCGGTTATATCGTTTGTATATGCCACTCCGCCATCATTACCCATATAAAATACGTCGCTGCTGCCAGGCAAAAAAACCCCGATATGGTTGTCCGGGTGATGATTGAAAAAGTCACCCAAAGCATTTGCTGTGCCATTTGTAGACATACCATATCCACCAATATGTTTTTGAGCAAGTGTCTGATTGTCGTTTGTTACATCAGGAATTTTAAATACACTTACGCCACCGATAATGATGAAGTTTGGATCGTCTGGTTTTACGCTTAATATCATATCATAGCCATCTTGCGTACTAAAATTGTCTAAATCCGGTGCAGTGTTTGCTGGTATTACGCTGCTAATATTGCTCCAGTTTGTTCCACCGTCGGTCGTTCTCCACAAAATATGTCCGTTTGCATTTGGGGTGCTGTTATCGCCACTGACACCCTGCATGAATACGTACACAACGTTTGCGTTGGAAGGAGCTGTCCTTACTAAGCATCTTTCGTAAGTTCCCGGAAGGGTTGGGTTTGCACTTGTCCAGGAAGCGCCATCATCGGTTGACTTTTTTATGCCTGCAATATTTCCGCCAGCTGAGCTTGTTAGTGCATAAATAGTGCCATCTGAAGCAATTGCAAGATCAGTTTTAAGTGATAATGAACCATTTCCCGGATCAAGTGTGAATGTCCATGTGTCTCCCCCGTCGGCTGATTTATAAAAGCCGCCGCAAGTTGCAGTATAAATATTGCCTGAGGTTGGATGAACTGCAACACTAAAAACATATTGCCATTGATTTGAGAGGCTTGTGTTATCTGCTGTCCCGGTTGATGCCAGATGAGTCCAGGAGTCCCCGTTGTTTGTTGATTTAAAGATGCCATTACCATTTAAATCCTGGAAGCTTCCGCCAGCACTATTCCCGATATTTTCTCCGCTTCCATAATACCATACATCTTCAGACCCGGTTCTGGTATCCTGAGCGACACAGGTAACACTATGCAGCTGGGAACTTGTTGATTTCTTACCCCAGGTTGCTCCTCCATCGGTGGATTTCCACATGCCTCCTGAGGCACCACCTGCTAAAATAGTTGGTGTTCCTGTGGTGCGGGTATCAATCGCTAAGGCTCTTACACGGCCCGCTATATTATTTGGTCCTCTTTCGAGCCAACTCAGTGATTGAACGTTTTTAACTTCGTTCCCTTTGAGTAAAACAAATTCTGCCCTTTTTGGCAGCCTTTCAGCAAACTGTAATTCCAGGGATCTAATATTATCAGGAATTTTATTTGTCACAGGGTCTCGTAACATTAAAAACTCTTGTTTCAATCTTTCAGGATCATTGAACTCACGCTCATGCTTCTCCTCGGTTTCGAACTTACTCTCTGAGAGTTTGTAGCGCATGTTAAATGTAAAGAAGATAGACGTGACGAGAAGAGTAAAGATAACTTTCCTCATTTTTTTGAGCCTCTTATTTTAGTTGGTTATAGTAACGCAACAATTATAAGATATTTTATAATTATTTGCAACTCACCTCTGTTTCTTTTTTGATTTTAGCCCAATTTTAAGCAATTTATTTATTT
>JACPGF010000365.1 GCA_016182615.1 Ignavibacteriales bacterium | reverse complement strand
CTTGTTGCCGGAGATGATATTTGGAGTGCAAATATTACCTTCGCAGCCGGTACAACACCAGGACCAATTGAGTATAAATATGCAGCGCATTATTTTGGTGCTGATACCGTTAATGGCAGTATCTCACCTTTGGATAATGAATTGGGTGCTGGTACCAATCATCATTTTACATTGAAATATGGACAGACTGAAAGAATACTCGATAATTTCGGTCAATCTGCCAGATCACTTAAAGTGGTAAAACCGAATGGCAATGAGTATATAGCTGGTGGATCGCAGTACAGAGTTTTTTGGACTTCAGGTACAGGTTCACAAATTAAACTGCTTTTCAGCTCTGATAATGGAAATATCTGGGATACATTGGCTACTGCATTAAACGCTTTTAACACAACTTATTTGTGGAATGTGCCGGAAATAAATTCAAATCAATGTCTTGTAAAAGTAATTGATGCTGCCAATTATGCAATTTTAGATGTTAGTGATGCCCCGTTTGCAATAAACAGTTCTTTACAAGGCTCAGTTACTTTTAGAGTAAACATGAAAAGACAACTGCGGGCAGGACTTTTTACGGTTCAGGATAGCGTTGTGGTCCGCGGTGATTTTCAGGTAGCTGCAGGTGACCCGAATGGTAACTGGCAGGGGAACCATTTCAGGTTGGAAGACAGTGATGGTGATTCGATCTACACAAGAAATGTAGCCATGCCCTTAAATGCCGCCGGTACAAGCTATATGTTTAAATTTGTCAAGAACGATTCAGGTTGGGAACCAAATCCGAACCGTGTTTTTGTTTTCGAAGGGATACCCTCTCAGGTACTTCCTGCATACTGGTTTGCAAATGACTCGTCTGCTGTTACGCAGGTTGTAACAAATACAATTAAATTTACTGCTGATATGAGTGACATTTATGGTACCGGTGTGGGTTATTTTGATCCTGCACAAGATTCCTTGCTTGTTATGGGTCTGGATTGGGATGGTCTCGGAACTCTTGTTTCCGGTAACAGGAGAACGACGGAGCTAATCAGTCCTGCAAGGCGATTTGTAACAACTCTCGTTATCAAAGGTTTTCTTGGTGATTCAACTAAATGGAAATTTAAAGCGTATGCTGACTCCCGTTTTTCAAACACCGGATGGGAATTAGGTGAGGACCGTTGGTTTAAATATGTTACCGACGGGAGTGTGATTGACTTACCGGAAATAAAACCCCGGATTTTCCCGCTTACATTTCCTTTAACCGCACCGGTTACCTTACAGTTTTCCGTACATTTAAAAAATGCCGTTAATGTATTAAATGGCCTTCCTATTCCTGTATCACAAGTTAACTTTGTCGGCATGAAAGGCGGTTCACCTGCTATTGGTAATTGGGGAGGCAACTGGATTGCTTCTGATACAGTGGACGGAACAATGATTCGATTAAATAATAGTGGTGTAAATGGAGATTTAGTTGCCGGAGATGAAATCTGGAGCACTAATGTTACATTCCCAACAGGTACTCAGACAGGCCAAATTGAATTCAAGTTTGGCGCAAATTATCCGGGCGCTGACACAGTGAATGGCGGCGCAGCATATCTTGACAATGAGCTTGCCTTTGGCAATAATCACGTATTTGCTCTCCGTGAAGGCCAATCTGAAAGAATTCTGCACAACTTTGGTCACGCTGCAAGAAATCTGCAACTGGTTAAACCCAACGGCGGTGAAGTACTGACAGCCAATACTAATGCAAGAATTTTTTGGACAAGTTCAAACTCCACATACTTGAAAATTTTATTCTCTTCAAATAGCGGCTCAACTTGGGATACGATCATGCCATCAATTCTGGCATCACTGACAAATTTATCAGTGGAACTGCCTAATATCAATAGCACGCAATGTAAAATTAAAGTTATTGATAAGTTTAATCCTCAAATCTTTGATGAGAGTGATGGCGTTTTTACGATACAAGGAGGCGGAGTACAAATAACATGGCAAAATGCAATTACCATTAAAGATAATGGAAATGTTCAGGGAGTTTTAACTTTTGGAATGGCTCCGGGTGCTACCAACGGAATTGATCCGGCGTTGGGTGAGCTTGTATTGCCCCCATTGCCGCCAGCTGGTAATTTTGATATTCGATTCGATTTGCCGGTTACACCAGTTGAAAGTTCATTAAAGGATTTCCGTAAAGATACGCTTCAGGCAGCTGCATGGACAATTAAACTGCAGCCGGGCCCGGGTGGATACCCGTTTACTCTCACATGGAATCCGTCCCAGCTGCCTGCAGGTTCTTTTACGATGAAAGATTTAGTGACGGGAAATATTATTAATGTTGATATGAAAACGACTGGCCAAGTTATTGTAACCAACAGCGCCATTGCATCACTTGCTATTTATTATGCAAAAAATATCGTAACAACAGGTAAAGGGTATTGGATACGCTATCCGCAGGCAGCTCAATTGAACACCTGCGGTTCATTCGCCGGATTATCATTACCGTTGAATGCGGGCTGGAATTTAATCGGTATTCACCATCTTGATTTACCAACCAGTATTCTTACAACAAATCCTCCGGGAATAATTAATTCTCCGTTCTATGCATATAATAATGCCTATGTTATTGCAACCACTCTACTAAGCGGCAAAGGATACTGGGTTCGCGCATCACAGGCCGGAACTATGGATGTTCCCGTACCTGTGGGTGCAAAAGCAGCGGAAGTTCCAGCTTCGACTGTACAAAAGGACTGGTCGGAAATCCGAGTGTCAGATAATTCGGGTAGCAGCAGCTTATTATACCTTGGAAACGCTGATATAAATTCGTTTGAATTGCCACCTGTGCCGCCAGCAGGAATATTTGATGCGCGTTTCGCAAATCATTCTTTCATCGGTTCGCCTGATGGAAAATCTGATGTTTTAATTTCAGGAGCGGACTATCCGGTAACAGTTCAATCTTCAGTAAAAATATTAAAAATTACCGATTTGTTAACGGGTGGAAAACTGCTTAATGCAACCGTGAAGCCGGGCAAGCCTGTAGTTATCGGTAACGATGCAATCACTTCAATCCAAATAGAATCTGTTGAGATGCCGGTAAGCTTCTCACTCGAGCAGAACTATCCTAATCCGTTTAATCCGGCAACAGCCATTTTGTTTGCTTTGCCTGAAAAAAGCAGCAGCTCGTTGCGGATATACAATCAATTAGGCGAATTGGTTACAACATTGATTAACGGTGAGCTTGAAGCAGGATATCATTCAGTAACATGGAATGCCGGTGGTTTTCCTTCCGGAGTTTATATCTATGAGCTCAGGGCAGGGAAGTATTCAGCTGTAAAAAAACTTGTTCTCATGAAATGATTATGTATGGGCCGGTTTTTTAACCGGCCTTTTCTTTAAGATTAACAAAGAAATTGTGCAATTATTCACAATTAGTTAATAAAAAATGTCTTGTTTTTTTTGCCGTGAATAGGTTATCTTATTGGTCACATTTATAATAATCGGAGGTACTCTATGCGCAAATTGTTTCTAAGCGCTTTTGTTGTATTGAGCTTGTTTGCAGTTGCAAATGCTCAGGTAGTTTTTACGGAAAATTTTGATTATGCTGCAGGAGCATTGTTAACAGCGAACGGATATTTAGGTCATAGTGGTGCTGGTACAAATGCACAAACAGTTGTTACAGGAAGTTTAACATATACCGGTTATGCAGCTTCCGGCATTGGCAACTCAATAAAATTAGTTAACTAAGGCGAAGATTGCAGCAAGCGTTTCATCGCTACTGATTCAATTACAACAGGGTCAGTTTATTTTGCTTGTTTAGTTAAAGTCGATTCAGCCAGAACTGGAGATTATTTTCTCCACGTGGCTAATGCCGGTTTACAGGGCACAACATATTCTGCACGCGTACAGGCTCGCAAAGCCAATAATGGTAACCTCACCTTTGGTATTGGTAAAATTAGTAACAACGCTAACTCGCCAAGATATGCAGACTCAATCTATTCATTTGGCACAACGTATTTAGTTGTTGCCCGTTATAAATTTATTGATGGTGCCGCTAATGATGAAGTATCTTTATGGATAAATCCTTCTTTAACCGGTACCGAACCAACCCCTAATGTTGTTTTAACTGATGCCTTAGGAACAGATGTCACGAGTTTAAGTACTATCGCCTACCGTCAAGGTTCATCTTCCGCTGCTTCTTTCCTTACTTTGGATGGTATTCTCGTTTCAAGAACATGGATTGGCGGCGGCACAACACCGGTTGAGCTTTCTTCTTTTACCAGTTCAGTAGTTAATGGCGCGGTTAATTTAAACTGGGCAACTGCTACAGAAATTAACAACCGTGAATTTGTTATTGAAAAAATGATCAGCAATTCATGGACTTCAATTGGTTCAGTTGCGGGTAATGGTACAACAACAACTCCACATGTTTACAATTTTGTCGATAACAACATACTTGCCGGTGTTCAACAATACCGTCTGAAACAAGTTGATTTTGATGGAACGTTTCATTATTCAAACAGCATCGAAGTTGCAGTTACATTTAACGAATCTGGTTCACAGCCGGTTAGTTTCAGCCTCGATCAGAACTATCCTAACCCGTTCAACCCTTCAACAACAATCAACTATTCAGTTGCAAAAGCTGGACAGGTTACCGTAAAATTGTACAATCAGCTTGGCGTTGAAGTGAAAGAATTAGTTAACGAAGTTAAAGCCCCTGGTAAATATACAGTTCATTTTAATGCTGTAGGTTTAACCTCGGGTGTTTATTTCTACAAATTGACCTCAGCCAATAATTCATTGGTTAAAAAAGCAATTTTAATGAAATAAGTATTTTCTGCATTTGCAGACAAAGCGGTTATTCTGAAAAAGAATAACCGCTTTTTATTTTTAATGAAGACTTTGTCAATCGTGCTGGGTCTTTTCCCGGAGCGGGAGGATGTGACTTTGAAACATTTTTATAGTAACCGGCGAACGGGAAATTAAACTGAAGAATACTATTGCCGTGGCAAGTTACCCTATGGATAAAAAAAACAGCGCCGGAGCGCTGCTTTTTATTAAATACTAACCGTTATACATTCCCTCGATAAGGTTTTGATACCGCTCTTCGATAACTTTCCTTTTTAGTTTTAATGAGGGGGTGACAAGGCCGTCTTCGAGTGTAAAGGGTTTGTCGAGCAATGCAAATTTCCTAACCCGTTCATAATTCGCAAGGCCTTTTTGGAATTTCACTAACTCTGTCTCGAGAAGATCATAAACCTGCTGATCTTTAACTAATTCATCATTATCTGAATATTTAATATTGTGTGAATCGGCAAATGCCCGTAATGCTTCAAAATCAGGGACGATCAGGGCGCTGAGGAACATTCTTCTATCACCGATAAGAATAAACTGATCGATATATTGAGAAGCGAGGAAAAGATTTTCAATCGGGGTCGGTGCGATGTATTTACCGCCTGATGTTTTAAACAGGTGTTTTTTGCGGTCTGTAATCATTAAAAATCCTTCAGCATCAAAAACACCAATATCGCCGGTATGAAGCCATCCATCTTTGATGGTTTCGTCGGTCTCTTTTTTATTTTTAAAATACCCTTGCATTATATTTTCACCGCGTGCTAAGATTTCTCCGTCGGAAGCAATTTTTATTTCGACCCCGGGGAAAGGCTTTCCAACAGTGCCGAACTTAAAATTATCATATCTATTCGCAGCAATAACCGGTGAAGACTCGGTTAAACCATAACCTTCAAGTATACGTAAACCGACTGCCTCAAAAAATTCACCGAGCTCTCTTGGTAAAGCGGCTCCACCGGAAACAAAGAAACGCAATTTCCCGCCGGTTTTTTCACGGAGTTTTTGGAAGACTAATTTATCTGCAACTTTATGTTTTAAAGAAAGTGTGATGGGGGTAATGCCTGCTTTCTTTGCTTTCTGATACTGTTCACCGATATTCATAGCCCAGTAAAAAATCTTCTGTTTCTTCTCAGGCTGAGATGACACGTTTTTAATGATTTTGCCGTGAATTCTTTCGAACAATCTGGGAACCGCGGTTAATATCGTTGGTTTAATCTCCACGAGATCAGTTGAAACT
>JACPGF010000379.1 GCA_016182615.1 Ignavibacteriales bacterium | reverse complement strand
TACATTTTACATTCTACATTAATTCATTCCTTCTTTCATCACATCCCACCAGTTGTTGTTAATCAGGTGTACCATGTCAAAAACCATTAACCCATCGGTTTTTAACAGGCTCATTCTTACTGCTTTAATGAACTGTTCGGGGTGATCTTTATATTGCTCAACATACAGCCCGCCTAAAACAGGCACAGCACCCATGATAACCTTTTTAGCAATTTCAGCACTTCCTTCAACCGAGTACCAATATTCTTTTCCCTTGCCCATTGCTGCCTCGCCACGCTGCATGTTTGCTGCATTCAGTTTCTCAACTTCGTCTTTTTGCACTTCGTAGAAATAGCATCCGGTTGTGTACATGTCCAACAGTTCAGCATAACCATAATTTTTATACTCCTTGGAGGCCCATGTATATTCCTGAGCCGGATCGTATTTTTTACTTGCCCAGTTTACACCCAATTCGTAATACAACGGGTACCAGGCACCGGTATAATCTCCGAACGATAAGTGCGGATTGATTTTTTTTACTGCATCTCTTGCCTGCCGGATAAATGTATAAATAACATAGGCGCGCCATGCAATCCATTCCTTAAATAGCGATCCTTCTTTCCGTTGCAGCTCTCCTTTGCCATCTTTTAACCATGTAAATATATCCCCGGGGAAATTGTTGATACGTTTTCCTGAAAATCTTTCAAAAGCTGATCGGCTTGAATCGCTAAAGTCGGCCTGCATATCATCATAGCGGACGCGATCCAGGATAAGACCGTCTAGTTGCGGGTATCCTGCAGCGAGTTCTTTTAACACCGACAACTCATGCTCACGAACTTCACTTAACACAGGGTTTGTCATCGCGCTGTACTTGTGTTTTAATTGTGTTATTGGAACCATTCCCGAATCGGTATAATTGATACTCTGCCAGGCGGCTTTACCCGAGTAAACCAGCCCACGGTCAAAAAAGTTGTGCCCTGCAACAAATATATTGAGAGCCGCGTAAAGTTTCATTCCATGCGCGTGTGCAATTGTAATACAGGTGTTCAGGAAATCCATTGAGTCCGGCCGTGTAAAACCCTGCCACTCTTTCATCAACGGGGCTGTTTTAGAGCGGAACAGTACTTCTCCCGTAATTGGTTTTACATCTAAAACGATGTCAGTAAATCCTGTTTGCTTTGCGAGCTTTATATAATATGCAATTGAATCGGGGTAACTCATGCGGGAAAAATTTGCTTCACCGTCAATCCAAAGCAGTTTTTGCTGTTGGGCTGAAAGATTTTGTGCGCTTATCATGCAAAGTAAAAATATGGTTAATTGCAGGTAGAAAGCGGGGAAGCGTATTTCAGGAAGATACATTTTTATGCTCATTTGTAACTTGTTCAAATAGGATAAGCAAAGTTAACTATTTCCGTTTTGAACACAAATTGCAGGTGCCTGCCTTTTGGAAAGGTAAAGCTGTTAAAATGAAAAAGGCCGCCTTAAGGGCGGCCTTTTGAAGTGTTCTGTTACATCTGCGCGGTAAGATAGAGCAGCACCGACATGACAAGCACCGAAGAAACAAGAAAGGCTGTGGCAGAAAGAATTAATACTGCTCTCTGCTTTCTGCGCCTTTCACTTATTTCCCTGTCATAGTCCGCATCGGCCGGCCTGTTATAATCACCCTGCAATATCGACCATGTTTTTACTGTTTCTACTATCATTGTGCTCTCTTACTTTAATACTACCATTTTTTTCGTGTTAACAAATTTTTCACCGGAAGCAGTAACTGCTATTACCCGGTAGAAATAGACACCCGAACCAAGCCCAAGTGACTGCGTATTGACATTTGCAGAATGGAAGCCCGCCAGATAATTGCCGTTAATAACCGAAGCAACCTTTTCACCGCTTATTGCAAATATATCGAGTTGAACGTTTGCATCTGCAGGTAATTCAAAATCAATCTTGCTGGTAGGGTTAAACGGATTGGGATAATTTTGGCTGACCATAAAACTGCGCGGCAAATCGACATCCTGCTCGACAGTTTTGCTGTAATTATACGTTCCGTCATTATCAACCATTCGCAGGCGGTATGCATAACGGCCGGGGGCAACATTTACATCTCTAAACGAGTAGGAATGTTCGCTGTTCGAGTTACCTGATGCTTTAACTTCTCCAATACTATTCCACTGCAAATCGGAGTTATTCTTTACAGCACGCTCGATAACAAACGAAGCGCTGTTTACTTCGGTAGCCGTTTTCCAGTTCAATACGGTTTTACCGTTTACGTTAGCTGCGGTGAATGTAGTTAATTCAACGGGGAGGGGGTTTGTGCCAGCTATATCATTTGCCAGAGCAAAATCGTATCCGCTTGCGCCAAAAGTTGTTCCACCACTTCCGGCAATTGACCCATCTCCGTTAGCAGTTGCCGTTCCTCCCATATCGACCCAAGCTGCCCCGCTTTGTTTAACAAAATGCAAATTTGCATAATCCGATACACTATCATCCACTCCATAATTTAAAGTAACCGTAGAACTTCCCAGAGCAATTTCATTACTCTGTTTTACATTCCAATATCTAACTTGTGAGATATAGCTTAATGTGCCGGGTACCGTTCTTGATGTTGGCGCTCCGGCAATAACTTCCCAAGTATAAGTACGGGAACCCGTTCCTGATGCCAGATTTGGAGTAAATGTAACTGGTCTATAGGCGCCCGATTTACCAACAGGAAAAGTAAAAGCTGTTGATGATGTGGAAAGTGCCATTGTTTTTGCAACGGCACCGGCAATGTAATTGCTTGAACTTGCACCGCTGATAGAAGCACCTCGTGTTAATGTAAGGGTGAATGCACCGGGCGTTAAAACACCTCCCAAGGTTAAGACTCCATCTACAACAACATTTCCACTTAATGCTACATCACCACTCGCGGAGAGGTCAAGATTTTGGTATCCACCGGTTACACTACCTGCGGCATAATTGCCGTAGCTAAATTCATCCGCACCAATATCCGGATTGCTTGCATCGCGTGTTGTACCGTCAATATCCGTATCATACGGTGTGGCAAGCGGGGTACCAATATTGGCTGCTCTTGAGGCAAGTGCGGTATTTATTGATAAATTAGTCGCTGACGTGTATTGAGGATCTGCATTAACACTATTATAATCTCTTGTAGTTGCCTGCCAATTGGCCAAGGTAAGTTTTGCAGAACTTTCGAAACCTATGTTAGTACTTGCGCCGGTGGTATAGAAACAGTTGTAATCTGAGGTTACTGTTCCATTTGACTTATAGATACAATAGCCGTTTGATGCATTCAAATCCATATAAAATATATTATTCTTTATATCAACATTGGCGGATGCACCGCTTATCCACAGGCAAGCCCTGTTGCAGTTTTGTGTTAAGTTGTTGTAATAAAAAGAATTGTTATAGACTTTATAGATACCATTGTCCTGCAAATATACAAGGGCAATTACCGTTGGCACGCCTGTACCGGTAACCTGTGTGTTGCCGCCGATTTTGTTATTATAAATTCTGCAATCGGTTGTTCCTGCGGTAGCTGTCAGACCGCTAATTCCATAAATACCGGAAGTGGTTGTATTATTCGTAGTCAGTGTTGTAATAACATTGTTTTTAATCTCTAAAATTCCATTCCAGGTATTCATAAGTATTGTATATGTAGTTGTTGCATTTACACCGCCAACAGTTGATATGGTATTATTGGCGATTGTGCTAGCAGTTGCAGCGGTGCCAACATAGAAGAAGTAAATCGGCCGGATTCTTCCGTACACTGTCGAATTAGTAATGCTAATATTTGTACAGTAAACTAATCCTGTACTGTAACCTGTTACCGCAACAGCGTAGTAGGGGGTTTTTGTTGCATCACCTATAACACAATTCTGAACGGTCAGGTTATCTGCTGCACCGGTTGACTGTCCATTTACATATATACCCCGTGTTGAATTTGCAGTAGGTATAGTTTGAAATATGATGTTAGTATTCTTGATAGTAATGTTATCGGTATTACCGAATAATGTAATACCGTGCCTGCCATTGGTTCCATCATTCATATTTATGGTCAGGTCTTTTGTTGTTCCATCGACCGTGTTTGATCCATCAAAAATAATATAACTATTATTACTGATTCCAATACCGGAGTACGATGATGCACCGGCAGTAGTTACACAACCGGTAATGGTTATTGTTGGCGTAACACCACTGGCAGGTTTAATTGTTACGGTATTTGTTGCCGTGGGTGCATTTGCCGTGATATTGAAAACCAGATTCGCGCCAGTTTCAGCGTATGCGGCATCGGTTAACGAAAGAACTAGAGGGGCATCAACTCCTACCGGGTTAAGAGCAGCAATTGCAGCCGCAAGTGTGGCATAATCGCCTCCGGAACCAACAGTTTTAGTACCATTGAGTTGTGGGAAAACCGAATACGAAAGTAGAACGAATAACAAAAGGGTAAAGAAATTCTTCATAGAGAATCCTGAATTTGATTGATAGAAAATGTTTATAACATCATTAAACAGATTGGTAACATAGACTCCACACGATGAATCCATAATACCTTTCCGCACAAAGTGTAACACGAAAAAAGATTTTGCCGTTAAGCATACTACCCATTCTCATTTGCCCTTGAGTTTGGGTTCTTCATTCGCTACTCTGCTTACAGAGGCCAAGTCGGTATGTGTTTTTTTAATAATTCTATTATAAAAACGTGGGACTAATTTATACTATTTTTTATAACTACCAAAGTATAATCATCACAAATGGTGAATAATTATAAAATTTAATTATAATTTATTTTATAATTGTTGAGGCGCAATTAATGCGGCTGAAGTCGATATTTACATAGTAAGCGTTTACTCAGTATTTTAGCCTTTTTACTATACAGAAAGCAGCAGCCTTACCAGTTAAAATGGTTAGGTTTTTTCGCGCCTTTGTGTTTGAGCGTGGTGTGAGTACGGAATAGTTTTTTGGGTGGGTAAGCTTAAACCCGAATCATGCAATAGCACTTCTAGTTTGCTGTAAGTCCTTTAACAATAGTTAGTTGCGACCTCACCCCCCGCCCTCTCCTTCGTAAGGCAATGGTGTCAACTTAAGGGTAAAATATTCGTTTTCACGCTAAAAACAGCCCTCACCCGTCAACTTAAGGGTAAAATATTCGTTTTCACGCTAAAAACAGCCCTCACCCTAACCCTCTCCCCAAAGGAGAGGGAACCGGAAGAGCCGCCTATGACGCGGGTTTTAAGTCTCCTCGCCCTTTGGGAGAGGAGATTTAGAGTTTACCTACCTTAAGGTTGGGTGAGGGCTTTCCAGTTAAAGTGAAGTTCTTACAAATGGAAATCCTTAAGTTGATTCGCCGCGGCGAACCTTCGTAAGGAGAGGGAGCCGTAACCACAAGTTATTAATGCAGTTACAGCCTTTTGAAGATTGAAATGCATAATTTGGGTTAAATGCCAAAACTCGACTTTATTTTGCATAAGATGGGTATTTACAAAAATTATTTTCAATAGTCTCGCGGGCGAAACTACATTATCTATAGTTCCCATTTTATAGTACACCCGATTGCGTAAGTTTCAGGGACGGCAACCATTTCGTTCTGCAATAGTGCATCAATTGCATTTTTAAGGTATTGTGTTTTTACTTTTTCCGGATTATTCCAATTGTCATCTATTTTTCCGTAATAGCACAGTTTTCTTTCCGAATTGAACAGAAATGTTTCAGGAGTAAACTCAGCCTTGAAATCTTTTGCTGTTTTCTGGGTTTTATCAAAAAGATACGGGAAGTTATAACCTATTTCAATTGACTGCTTTTTCATTTCTTCAAAGGAATCTTCAGGATACTGCACTGCATCATTTGAATTAATTGCAATGATCCGGACATCCTGTTCGGAGTAAATACTCTGTAAATCGATAATCCGCTTTTCGTATGCCTGAACGTAGGGACAGTGATTACAACTGAAAATAACAACTAATGTTTTTGCCGAATCAAAAGATGCATGAGAATACATTTTGCCGTCAACGCCAGGCAGCTCAAAATGGGGAAGTTGACTTCCAATTGGTAGTTTATCAATCATCATTGCAAAATCTCGTTTGTTTTTTCTATTTTACCAATGCAAAATAACAATATTATAGGTAAGAAATGACTGAAAATCTTGATCCTGGCAAACAGGAAGTACCGGAAACTAACGACACTCAGGCAGAAGGTGCAGAACAGTTAGGGTTTACTGATATTCTCATTGGAATTATATCTTCCCCTGCGAGTACGTTAAGAACACTGTCACAAGCAGAAATGAAAACTTCGCATTGGCTTTTCCCATTGTTGCTATTAGTTCTGTCGGTCATTATCTCGACAGTGGTGATGATGAGCAATCCTGATATTAAAAGTTTTACCAAGGAAAAAGCCCGGCAAAATACTGAAAAGTATATGCAGGATAGGGTTAAGTCAGGCAAAATGACTCAAACCGATGCAGATCTTGCCATAAAACGAAGTGAGGAGCAATTGGATGCAATTGGTTCGCCAAAAGCGATGATCATTCAGAGTGTTAGCATAATTGTTATAACATTTATATTCTTTTTTGTTGTGGCTGGTTATTTTTATTTCATTTCACAATTTTTTCTTGGCGCGGAATTTACTTATAAACATGCAATGACAGCATACGGTTTAGCGCTCTATGTGGGAATTTTTGAAGTTATTATAACACTGCTGTATAGCCTTGTAATAGGCAAAACCGGAGATGTTTCCGTGGCAGGTTTGATCGGTTACGAAAACAAGGATATTCTTCGTTTCATCCTCAGTAAGCTCAACGTATTTTCGATTTGGAGTTACGGCTTGCTTGGAATTGGACTTGCAATACTCGGTAAATCGGACAATATCAAAAAGTATGTGATGATGGTATTTGCAAGCTGGATATTGTTTAGCTTAGCGTGGTTTGGTATAACTAAACTGGTGCCCATGATTGAAGCTTTCAGCTGAAAATAAAAGCGGGGAAGCCTAAAAAGCTTCCCCGATTCCAAATTGGAATTCAAAAACGTTAAGAAAGAACGCTTTTTTGAAAAGTGGTTTCAGGTTATTCGGGTCATATATTTTGAATCCGAAGTCAACCCGCACGGGGGCAAAAGGCGTAAAATACCTGACACCAAAACCGGTATTAAACGCGATATCTTTTCCTTGGAGTGATTTATAACCCAACCAGCTATTCCCAAAATCGTTAAAAAACACAACACCAATTTCTTTGGAAAGGTGATACCGGTATTCAAGCGATGCTTCGAGCAAAAATGTACCACCTGTAACAATAACTTTTTCACCCAGTACGGTAATTTCCTGAGTCGGGGCTAACTCTCTTGCTTTCCATCCACGTAATGAGTTGCTGCCGCCTGCAGTAAATTTGCGGGTAGAAGGAATACTGCGCTGATCACCTGAGTATGCCTGTAAATGCCCTATTTTCATCTTCCATGCAAAAATGTGATTCTGATTGCCAATTATTGGAGCGTAAAAAGCTGTAGTTGCCGAGAGTTTATAAAATAGAGTACCACTATAAGGCTTATGAAACAATTTAGAAAAGAGATAACTTTCAAGATTTGCTTCCTCGAATAAAAAAGTTAGATTATAACCATGTGTCGGTGAAATCGGATCATTGGCTCTGAATGATTTCATATCTGCTCCAAGGATAGAGAGCGACTCATCAAGCGATATTGTATTTCCTTTTTGCAGATAGACTTCATTCAGTACTTCAAAATTATAATATGCACTCAGGTAATTTATAAATGTGTACGTGGGCAATTCAAATTCGAAACTGAGTTTGCCTCCATAACTTCGCTTGTTTGAAGTTACGTCCTTGTTGAGTTTATAGTACCCATCCAGAATACCAAGAATCGGCCGGTTAAATACATAAGGCTGCTCAATGCGGGCAGTTCCTTCAATATAGCCGAATACACTTGTATCATAAACGGAAAAAGCGTTGAGTAAATTTTTAAAATTGGCTTGAAATAAATTACTGATACCCGAATTTCCGGTAACTGTTAGTTTCCGTGCCATCCCTAAAAAGTTTTTACGCGAATAGCTGGCACCAAAACCTACATTAAATGTATTTTGCTGATTATTCATCAATAGTTCGGGAGCAAGTTCATTCATTGGTCCAATTGTGCCGTTTAACAATAATGGGACTGTATTACCGGATGTATCTGCAAGTTTTGGCCCGAGTATAATTGAAGTGAATAATCCGGTTCTAAATAAACGAACCTGGCTTTGCCTAATCTTCTCAAGATTGTATATTTCTCCATCATGTATTCCAACTATATCCCGTAAAAGCTGCTCATCAACTTTTGCAGCACCTTCACCTTTTTTTTCAATCTCTACTTTACTTATAGTATAACTTTTACCGGGTGACATGAACACTGAAACATCCGCAATTTTTTTTATCGTGTCTTTTATAATTACGGAGCTGTCGTACTTAGCACTAAGATGCCCATTGTTTTCTAAGAGGCTCACGCTCATGTCAATACTGCCTTTTACCGATTGTTGTGCATAGAACTGCGACGAATCAATTGAAAAGATTTCCCGTATATCGGTCTGTAGATTCTGCTTAACGCTGTCTATTCCTTCTATGGCAAAGCTGCCAAATTTTGAGCGGCTCGCGTGAGATATATTGTAGATAATTTCTGCTTCATGTTTTTTTAAATCTTTATGAACTTCAGGTGTTACAACAACGGTAAAACTTCCATTCGCTATGTAAAACTCCTTTATAATTTTAGCATCAATATCTATCAGAGTGGTGTCGTAATATGAAGGCGCTTTACCAAGGCTGCTGAATGAATTTAAAAATTTCCACAGCCAAAACGGGGTTTCTTGTGAGCGGATAATTGATTTAAGGGATGCATTCGAAAAATTCACTTCTCCTTTAAAACTAATTTTCATCAGTTCATACGCGGTGGAGTCTTGTGCTTGCAATTTGCCGCTTAAACCCAAAAGTAAAAACAAAACTATAACCAATAGCCGGAACCGTATCGTTTTTGAACAAATAACCGGGAATTGAATTCCTAAAATACCATCAGAATCAGCAGTGTTTTTCAATAGGTAATGTCTCTTTTTAGAGTTGACAATGGTGAATATTGTTTACTTACTTTTGCATGAAAGAAATCTTGAATCACTGCTGCCCGGCTTTGGGGCGGCAAGTATAAACCAAATCCACTGCTTTTATCCGCAATAAAATGAGCGGGATAAATTTGTTCTTTTGCAGCATCAATAAGATAGTGAAATACCTCACCGCCACCGGTTCCCATTAAAAAATCACCCGTATTAAAATACACGATAGGGTGAGGAATGTCTGTAAGCCGTACACTTGTTAACTCGGTATTATCCGGATCACCCTCTAACGGTTCCGTAACATACAACACAAAATTTTCACTATTAATTAGGGCTGTATCAACAAAAGCTATAGAAAGATTCTTCAAGTCCTTCGATTCCATTTTAAGCAAAATCGCGCAAATTGATTTCGAAGAATCAGTAAAATTCCCGAAAAGAATACCGAATGCTTTTGCATGTAACTTCACCGCGGTTCTGCTTTTTATAAATGTAATTCGCGAGACGGACAAACTATCCCCAATTTCTTGTTCGGTCCGCTTGTCAACTTTATTCTCATTGCAAGAATAAACAGAGCACAGGAAAATTAAAAAGCTAAAATATAATAACCGGCGTGCCGGGTTTGACAACTGA
>JACPGF010000355.1 GCA_016182615.1 Ignavibacteriales bacterium | reverse complement strand
CTGAGCGTTAAATAAATATTCACCATAAAAAATATTATCGCCGGATACAGGATCACGGGTAAAAGCAACGCCTGTACCGGAATCTTCGCCCATGTTACCGAATACCATTGACTGAATATTTACAGCAGTGCCCCACGATTCAGGGATACCATTCAGTTTGCGGTAAACAATAGCGCGGTCATTCATCCATGAACTAAATACTGCACTAACAGCGCCCCAGAGTTGTTTTTTAGGATCTTCCGGGAATGCACTGCCGGTTTTTTCTTTAATTGCTGCTTTAAATTCAACAACAAGTTCTTTCAAGTCATCGGCACTTAATTCAGTATCTAATTTATATCCTTTGTCAGCTTTTTTCTTGTCAAGAATAACTTCAAAAGGATCATGATCGTGTTTGTCAACAGGTTTTAAGCCCATTACAACATCACCATACATTGCAACAAAGCGGCGGTATGAATCATAAACAAAACGGGGATTGTTTGTTTTTTTAATTAAACCTTCAACGGTAACATCATTCAGCCCAAGGTTAAGGATTGTGTCCATCATGCCAGGCATCGATGCACGCGCTCCGCTGCGGATAGAAAGTAATAACGGGTTGTTCTTGTCGCCAAAAACCGCCTTCATTTCTTTTTCAACTTTTTTCAAAGAATCAAGTACCTGCTTTTCAAGTTCGGCAGGATATTTTCTTTTATTCGCATAATAATAAGTGCAAACTTCTGTTGTAATAGTGAAACCGGCTGGAACAGGTAAACCCATGTTTACCATTTCTGCCAGGTTGGCGCCTTTGCCTCCCAAAAGGGATTTCATTTCGGCTTTACCTTCGGCTTTTTTTCCGCCAAAGAAATAAACATATTTCGAGGATTTACTCGAAGCCATATTATATGTCTCCTGTATTGTAGTTAAATTACCCATTTGCACCAGCTTGATGCTAAATGGTTTGTTACTTAAGTGTGTTCTAAAATTTTCTTATCCATGAAACTTTCAAAACCGCTGCGGTCATCAAGCTCCATACTAATTTTCAAATAATAAATATCAATATCATCAAGTTCCTTGCGGAACTGCATAAGCTTTACGGCATCCTTTTGTGTTGTTATAACCGAATGCGCGTTTTTCGCGTAAAACTCTCTCCGTATCAATTGCACGTCTTCATTCGTGTAAGCCTTATGATCCGGGAACACGATTCGCATTCCGGTGTCTATCCCGATAGACCGCAATGCTTCTTTAAAAGAATGCGGGTTTGCGACCCCGGAGACCAATAAACTTTTTTGCCCCGAGAATTCAGACGGTTCGTAAAACCGGTTGTTACGGACATCAATAAAACCAAGTGCGCTGTATCCTGCTGTAAAAAGTGGAATGTCACTTGGTATCTGTTCCCGCAATTCATCCAGTATCTCTTCTTTTACAGAAAACTTCCTGTTAAAAATTATACAATCGGCCCGTTTTAATGAAGAAAACGGCTCACGAAGGTTGCCGGTCGGCAGCATCATCCTGCGCAATTTCCTGTCGTGATTTACAAAACGCTGGTCAAGAACAACAATGTCAACATCGCGGGCAATCCAGCGGTGCTGAAAAGCGTCATCCAGAACAATTGCATCAACTTTACAATCGTGTATTAATTTGTTGGCACCTTCAACCCTGTTTTCAGAAACTGCCGCGAAGACATTACATTCGAGCGCGGTATAATATATTTCGTCACCGGCATCTTCAACCGATGCAAGCATATTTTCACCATCCGAAACAAGTTTGTAGCCCTTTGATACCCGCCCATATCCGCGGCTCAGTACTCCAACACTACGCCCTTTTGCTTTCAGCAATGCTGCCATATAAATGGTAAACGGTGTTTTCCCGGAGCCGCCCACGGTTATATTGCCTATTGACACAACAAAAGCCTTTGTTTTTGCCTCCGTGAAAATTTTCGTATCAAAAAGCTTATTACGCAAAATTGTTACTGCGCAATAAACAGGTACCAATGGCAGGCTCAATACGCGGAAAACGTCCAGTAACGCCATATTAAAACGCTTCCGCTTCTGCTTGCAGCTTATTTAACAACTCGCCACAGTTTTTAATAGCCTCAGTTACTTCCTGACGTGCTGCATCCTGCGGTATTATAATCGGTTCACTGTACACAATTTTAACCTTCGAAAACGGCCGTGGTATTTGGAATTTATCCCAACTGCCAAGGCTTGTTTTTTTCTGATACCCAACGCCAGCTAATACAAGAGGAGTCGCGCTCCTTTGCGCAGCCACAACAGCACCCGGCTTAAAAACAAACTCGGGACCTCTTGGTCCATCGGGCGTAATGGCAACCGGCCCTTCGTATTTCAACATATCTATCAAAATGCCGAGAGCAACTTTTCCACCCTGAGAACTTGATCCGCGCACAACGCGGTATTCCCACTTTTCCAAAATTTTAGCAAGCAGTCCGCCATCCTTGCTTCTGCTGATGAGCGCGTTAACATTCATGTTGCTGTGCGCGTACCAAGCGTACAGCATGGTACCATGCCAAAAAGCCAGCACATAATTCCTGTTCTCGGCATGCAGAGTAAGCAAAGGCGCTTCGTTAACTTTTTCAACGCGCAATGTTTTGCATAATGCAGTTACCGTTTTACCAAGGGCAACATTGGCAAGGGAGCGTAAAAACCCGTATTTCACTTCCTTAACCAGCATTCAGTACTCCATTAATAATTGCAGCGCAATTTTCAGATGCCCGTTTATGACCTAATTTTTCGCTCAACTCAGCAAGATCAGATTTTATTTTTTCGTACCTGCCGGGAGTTGTAAGTATTCCGGTAAGTTCTTTTACAATATTCGCAGTGGTCAACTCGCTCTGTATTATTTCGGGCACAATGGTTTTACCCGCGACAATATTTGCCAGACCAATATGTTTTATCTTTACAAGATTCTTGCCGATTGCATACGTAAGCGGACTTGTTTTATAAACTATTACCATTGGCAGCCCCGATAAACCTGCCTGCAATGTCGAGGTGCCTGATTTTATAATGCCAATGCGGGAATACCGCATAAACTCGAAAACATGCTCATGAACAACCGTAAAAGAAAATTTCCCTGTATATTGTCGAAAAAAATCATCCTTAATTAAAGGGGCACAGGCAACAACTACCTGCAAATTATGCTGTTTAGCCGTTTCACAGGCACCGGCAATAATTTCGGGAAATATTTTTTCAACTTCCTGCTTG
>JACPGF010000039.1 GCA_016182615.1 Ignavibacteriales bacterium | reverse complement strand
GGTTTATTATTGTGCAAAGAAATGATGCAGAGGCAAAATGGACAAATTCATGTTTCAAGTACGATTGGGGAAGGCACAACATTTATTTTAACATTTCCATTGTAATGGGGAGCAAACTGTTTTTGTTGAAGAATCCCATTTGGGATATTGCACTTGTTAGCTGAAAATATTAAGCAGGTTTAAGCATAAAAGATACCTTTAACCGTTTTTCATAACGATAAACTGTTCAAGTAAGCGGCCAATAATCCGGTTGCTCTTTTGCAGAGTTTCTGCACTGTTAATATCCGCGTTGGATAGTTTGTTCATGAAAAAACAGAGTATCGCAACCACATTTTGCTTAATATAAACCGGAGAGCAAACAACCGAAAAGAGACAATGCTTAATTGCAATGTCGGTGCGGAGAAATTCTTTCTCCTTAGTTATATCAGCACAAAAAAGCAATTCACCTGTTTGCCACGGTTTACCAATAAACCCGACACCTTTTGAAAATTTACATATTGAACTGAAATGGAATAATTCGGCATACCCCTTCACGTCCATAGACCATGATACTTTGCATCTCATAAAGCTTTCAGTTTCATCTAAAATCCATAACTCGCCATATGGCCAGTTGTTGGCAATGCAGATTTTCTCGATAAATTCCGAAGCATAATTACCTGTATCATGATTTTCAATTAGTTTGACAATTATATCATTCAGCTCAGTTAGTTTCATTTACGCGGCATCCCGATTGTGAATAATTTTTAGAAAATGAAATCCATGTTAATTTCATGAATAATTTAAAAATCTTTTTTCCGGAATTTTCTCAGACCCAGCAAAAATGGAACAGAAGCCCAAACGCCTAATAAAAGGAATGAAACGGTTATCCCGATATGATTCCCTAAATAATTCTGATATAATCTGCCGGAATAACCCATGAGTGTTGCAATGTCAAGATTCAATAAAACAATCAATCTGCCAAGATCAACTGGATTGAAAGCGCTCAGTATAAGCATCGGCAATTCAAGCGGATAGTCGGAAAAATTAATTGCTGCCAACAAAACAAGGCCGTCATACAATATGGCAAATGTGATCCATGTAAAGATTGCCACACCCAGTGCTTTTGTCTTGTCTTCGGTGTACACTGCAATTAAGAAAGCTTGGCTGATAAAAATACTGGAAGATAGAACCGCAACAAGAAGCATTATTGCCGATGATATAAGATATTTTGCACTGAATTCTGCAAACAACATCATGGGTACTCCAAGCCCAAAAAATAAGGCCAACAACATTGGAAGCATAATGCCCAGAGTTAATCCAATATATATATGCAAACGTTCTATTGGCTGCACCAGCAAAAATAGTATGTACTCTCCGGAGTTGTAGTACACCAGAATTCCAAAAGCGAGACAAACAAGTGGAACAAGAATAATGACAATATTGAGGAGGCTTACAAATGTCTTTTCATAGCTTTCATGCAACCTGAATAAGCCGCTTGCCATTAAGAACAGTGCTAAACCGAGAAGTATAGTCCACCGGTTCTTTATCATATCGAGAAACTGATATTTAATAATGTTAATTATCATTTTTGCTCCGGTTCTGATACGGTTAAGTGTGCAATAGCCTTTTCAAGCGTGAGGCCGGGGAACAGGCTCTTGAGCTGTGCCATACTGCCCTGAAAACGGACATTACTCTCTACAAGCAGGATCAATCCGTCAGCTATCTCAGCCAGCTCATGAATATTATGTGATGTTAGGAGTATGGTTTTGCCTTCGCCTTGCAGGCGGGCAATAGCCTCCTTCAGATGAATACTTGCCACAGAGTCTAACGATGCAGTTGGTTCATCGAGAATGAGTAACGACGGCTTAAATAGAAATGTAATGTAAGCGCTTAATTTTTGCTTTGTTCCCCCGGAAAGGGTACGTACTTTTTTATCTAATTGCCCCCGTAACTGAAAGCATTCATACAGCCCTTCGTCATACTCGCTAATTGTAGGTCTTAATTCTTTAACCATTTTAATAACCTCGCGAACTGTGAGGTTTTCCGGAAATCCCGGAAATTGTGGCATATACCCGATGCTATTTCTATACAACGCTGAGCAGTTAACTTTTTCCTTATCAATATAAATTGCCCCATCTTTAAAATGGGTTAATCCGATTATTGTTTTTAACAGTGTCGTTTTTCCGGATGCATTTGGGCCAACGATTGCAGTTACAGAGCCCCGCGGAATCGAAACACTAATATTGTTAAGAGCAGTTAACCGGCCAAACTGCGGTAAGTACCGGTGCAATACGTTCCGTTGCATCCAGCACTGAAACAAAAAAACTTTTCAACAAAACCAACAAAGCAGGGTTTTCTGCAACAATTACCGAAAAGAGACTCACCGGATAATAAGGTACATCACCAATACCGTCGCGGTTAAAATCGTATCCCTTGTAACTATCCCAGTAGTTACTTGAAAACTTATTGCCGTCATGCCTGCTGTTGCTGGTGATGTCAAATGTATTGGCGAGAAAATTGTTGTTCTTGAAAATATTCTCTGTCGAGTTTGCCATGAGTTTTATGCCCCACCCACAGTTTCTAATGGTATTATTGTATAGCGAAATTCTCATGGCAGCCTCCATGAAAATACCGGTAGTATTTTCGTGGAAAATATTGTTGGCAACTTGACTATCTTTAATGTCTTTGAGTAATAGCCCATAGGATGAAGTACCTTGATTATTGACGAAGGTATTAAATTTCATTTCAATTACGCGGGAGTACATAACGGCCACCCCTGCACCGTTTTTACTAAATTCATTTTTATAATACTTGCAGCTATCAGAAAACATAAAATGGAGCCCATACCGGAGATTTTTTTCACTAGTATTGTTGCTGATATATGATACTTTACTAAATTCCAGATAAATACCATCCCGGTGTCCTGCTACTCTATTGCTTTTGATGGTGATATCCCTGCAATTCCATAGGTGAATTCCATTACCCGAACTGGATTCGTGTTGACCGCTGCTAATTATAGTGTTGTTTTGTACCACACATCCGGAACTGCGGGAAAGATAAACTGCAAAAAAATTGTTTGTGAAAAAATTGTTCACAATTCGGCAGTTCTTTGCCGATTCAATTTTGATGGCTGAATTATCTGATATAAAACTTCTGACAACATTTTTAAAATGAAGACCTGAAATTTGAACATTATCAGACTGGACAAAAAACAAGTCTTTGTCTCCTGCTGCATTTATAATTACTTTTCCGTGCCCGGTAATTTGCAGTGGTTTATCGATGATAATTGTTTTTTCGCTATATATTCCCTCGAGTATTGTTAGACTATCGTATGGTTTGGCAATTCTCACTGCTTCTTGTATCGTTTTACAATGCCCTTTCAATGAAATCCTGATAACAGAAGTATTACCGGTTCCTAAATACAGTACACTGAGTAAAACAAGATATTTCATTTTACTCACTGAACCGGGTAAGTAGTTGGTTCCATGATAATACGGTTGCTGTTTGATTCGGGACAACTCTGCGTAATGTTACCGTGTCCTTAAAAGCAGCAATGTTGCCGCCCATCGGGCTGCGGATTGAAACATCAATCAGATACAGGGTTTTCTCTGCTTCAATAAGTTTGGAGGGATTATCAAAAGCTGTAACCCAAAGTGTACTTTCAGAGCCGTTAAAATCATTTTCGGCGTTAATCGAGGCAACGAGACATTCAATAGAGTCATAACGGAATATTTTTCCCTTCGCAGTTACGCGTTCAGCACCAAATCTTGCATCGCTAATTAACATCTCACATTCAATACATAAATCCTTTCCATATTCAATTGGTACCGGATCATGGTCGCAACCTGCAAAAAATAGAGTAAGGAAAAACATAATAACTGCACCGGAACTATTTATACTCTCAGGTGTTTTTTTATGCTTCCGTTCAATGAATAGGGCAGTATATGCAAGCATGACTGAAATTAAAATTGCGACTGCTCCAATACCCGGTAGTGATGTTGCATTGATATTTAATAGTTGTTTTGAACCGAGTAAAGGCGGTTGATAATTCATTCCCGGTACTTTTATCGGTGCATCGGGGTTAAGGTTATGCCCATAATCATATTCCCATTGATAGAAATCATACAAGCCAATAGCCCCGGTAATTGAAAACAGAAATAACCAAAGTAGAATGGTTTTCGTGTTGCCTTTGAATGCAATCAGTAGTGCACTTATGAAAAAGAAAAGTATGATGAAAGGCATGTATCGAAGTTCCGGTATATCATCAGGTTCAATGCGCTTCATGCCGATATAATGATTGAGGCCGTTGATTGTACGTAAGTCATTCTTCTGCGCACCATCAATCCTGCTCGTCCAGATCTCAAGGCCAAGACCCTCGGGATATTGTGGCGCAGAAATGCTGATATTCCACAATGGCGTAATAAATGTTATTAACAACAGTAAGGCTGAAATTACCATCATACTGCGGGATATACGATTCATATTTTCATCCGTTCAAAAATTTAATAAAAAGAAGGGCGGGCATACGTCTTTTATGCCCGCTCTTAAATAAGCCCGGATAGCCGAAATCACGGCAGTTTTATTTTCCGGTACCATACGAAAGTGCTGTTTTCGAATTTATATCCGAGACTCTGATATACCCTGACATTTCCTGATGGAGTGCTGAGCAAAAGTCCGTGCAATAGAAGGGATATACACCGGCAGATTTCGGTTCCCAGATGATACTGCGTGTTTCTCCCGGCATAATAAGCAGTTCGGCGTTATTATTACCTTTTACCGCGAAACCATGCGGGACATCCCAATCTTGTTCCAGATTAGTAACATGGAAATAGACCTTGTCGCCAACTTTAATACCCTCAATGTTATCAGGCGAAAAATGACTCCGGCTTGCTGTCATATACACATGGACAGTGCTGCCCTCGCGGACAACTTTTGAGTCTTTTTCTGATTTCACCATGTACGGATTTTTATTTTCCTCGATTTTATAAATTTTCATAAAATCTTTCGTCAGAATATCAGCTTTAATGCCCTGCGCATAATGCGGTTCTCCGATAGTGGGGAAGTCCAGTAACAGTTTCATTTTATCACCGGAAATATCTATAAGCTGAGCAGACTGCGTGAGTGACGGTCCGGTGGGTAGATATCGGTCTTTTGTTATTTTGTTAAGTGCAATTAAATATTTTCCAAAGGGCTTTTTCGTATCACCACCCATGACAAGTAAATGGCCAATCGAATAATAAACCGGAATCCTGTCAACAACTTCCCATGTCCCAATTTTCCATTTAACTACTTCCGATGAGATAAATGCGGATGTATAAGCATAACCCTCTCCGTCAAATTCAGTATGCAATGGGCCCAAACCGCAGTCTTTTACTTCTCCGGCATTTATAGCATCATATTTCAAAACAGGGATTCCATCGATAGAACTTTCAAATGCTTTATCTTCGATGGCCTTTTTTATTTTGGTGAACGAGTGCACCGGGATGATTGTGGCCAATTTACCGCCCGCGGCTATATACTCGCCGGTCGGGTCAACATCAACGCCATGTGGTGATTTTGGGGTTGGGAGATAGTAAATAATTCCAGGGCAGTCTTTCGGATCAAGCACTTTCACAGAACTCTTTTTGTCTGTCTTTGCAATTCTAGTGCTTTCATCAATATAGTTATCAACATAATTAGCCTGCATTTCTTTCGCCATGCCTTTGGCAACATATTCTTCAGCAAGCTTCCAGTTAACAGCCGCGATAAAATCCTTGTCATTTTTCGAGGCGTTGATCTCGAGCAGTGAGTTTGCCTGCTCCGAATTATAGGAAGTAAAGAAAGCCCAACCGTGCGAAGGGCCTTTGCCAGAGCGGGCAAGATCGTAATTGAAACCGGGAACTAAAATCTGGAAAGCAACGTTCATTCTGCCGTTTTGCGGATTAACTTTAACAAAAGAAATGGTACCCTTGAAATTTTTTGCATAGGACTTGATTTCCACATCTGCATTTGGGATTGGCACACTAAAGCGGGTAGCCGCAACAACATATTCGGAATTTTCTGTTACAAATGGGGAGCCATGATTACCACCGGAGTTCGGTATTTCTATAATCTCTGCCGTTTCAAAATCTTTCAAGTCAAGGCGTGCGATACGGGGTGTGTTATTTCCGTTAATAAATAACCAACGGCCGTCAGCCATGCCATCTGTTTGTGAAAGGGAGGGATGATGTGCATCATCCCACGGAACAAAGCCATAAGAGGTATTAAACATCGCCTTCGTCTCTTCGGTGTAACCGTATCCTGTTTCGGGATTCTGTGAGAACACAGGGATTACTTTTAATAACCGTCCGGACGGGATGCCGTACACGGATACCTGACCACTAAAACCACCGGACATGAAAGTATAATATTCATCATACGTTCCCGGTGCAACGTAAACTTTCTGCGCTGCATCGCCTGTGTCAACTCCTTTTTTTCCAGAACAACCGGCAAGAGCAATCAAAAGCAATACCGGAAAGATACCGCGTGTTAGAATTCCATTCATAGATGTTTTCCTTTTGTTGATTTGTTAGTTTTTGGTTTCAGCTACTGATCTGAAATAATCAAGTATCTTTATTGCATCCTCAACTGTTACATTCTGGAATGCCATAGGAGTCATGTACTGGGCAAGCATTTTTTTGGCTTCAGGATGTTTTGTTATCATTTCCTGGGGATTCATGATCATATTGACAATGTATTCGGGTGAGCGTCTCTTAACAACATCGCGTTGAGCAGGGCCAACATACTTTTCATCCAGTTTGTGGCAGGAGGAGCATTTCTCAACAAATATTTTCTCGCCGGCTTTCACTTTAGCGTTGTCGATAGCCTCTAGTTTTAACTTTTCTTTTATTGGGCCAATGCCATTTTCTAGCTCAAATGGAGTGATACCAAGTGCAGCAGCCTCCTGGCTTGCGGTTTTAGCTTTTTTCTCTCCACCACAGCCAACATAAACCGCTGCAATTAAAAGCAATAGGAAAACAGAACTTATTCTCATAACGAACCTTTTGTGTGTTTTTGACTTATAGTTTTTCAATAATGTTATATTCGGATAAAGTTATCTGATTTAAACTACAAAGATTTTTTATATTTGTCAAGTTAAATTTACCGGTGGCTAAAAATTCTTAAAGGTTCATGTTGTGGCAGAAGCTAGAGAGGTGAATAATTCAGTTATTGAGGTTCCTGATACGGTTTTCAATTCCTGATCATTCCGGTTTATTCTGTATCACTATAAGAGCAAACCTGAATCAGATTTCCTTTTGACCTGAAAGAAAAATTTTTGTATATGATTATGAACAATAGTAATTTTACTAATTAAATATTTTAAAGGGTACGCTCAAATGGTAAACTCCGCAAAACTATTTTTCTTGATAATTCTTTTCTGTGCAGCGGAAATCTCTGCACAAGTTCCGGCATATATACAAGCACTCCGCGATGATTCACTCGGAACCATTCAAGCCCGTCGTGAGGCAATATTTGATGGGAATTTGGTCCGCTCGCGTTTTTACAATAACGGAGAAATCGGCCAATGGCCATATTCACTTTCAGGAGAGTGGCCGAAAGGTTCAGGCCATACATACCTCGATGGCTATGCTCCTCTGATTGGTGCAGAACTAACCGCACCCGGAAATGGCCAAACAATACATTCAATAGAAACTTCATACCGAGAATGGATGGATACAGATCCTGTCACAGGATTAGTCTGGGGTTTAGAACCAGTGCCAGGGTACAAAAATCCAACCAGTACAAAATTTGCAATATCAACAGACCCCACCACATGGCCAGCAAAATGGCCCGCGGCGCTTGGTTTGGATACTAGTTGGAATGGCTGCTGGTATGGTTATTTCGGCAGAGGAATTTTAAATGCCGATTTTGAATCCTTTTTTGTGATGGACGACTCGAAGGACGCTGAGTTTAAGCGAACGCCATATTTATACTATCCCATACTAACAGATTCGCTGAGGGGCGGACTTGGGCTCCGGGTTACAAACAGGATTATGCAGTGGAGTCACACTTCTTTGGAAAATGCTGTTTTTTCTCTCTATTACGTTTATAATATTTCCGATTTTGACTATGCAAAAACTTGCTTCGGTATGTATATTGATGCCGGTGTTGGCGGCTCAAATGATTCGCAGGATGATATGGCTTCCGGTGACCGGCAGAATGATATGGTTTACATGTATGACTATGATGGCCGCGGCGTTCCAAACAATTGGACTACGGGTTATATTGGCTTTTCGTTTTTACAAACACCATCCAACTCATTTAATGGTATAGATGATGACGTTGACGGAATGATTGATGAGAGACAGGACGATGGAATTGATAACGACCACGATTGGAATGTATTGACTGATGATATTGGCGCGGATGGAGTTCGCGGTACAAGCGACATGGGAGAAGGGGACGGAGTTCCAACTCACGGTGAGCCTAATTTTGATATGACAGACATTCATGAAGCAGATCAGATTGGTTTAAATGCACTCTCTATATACAGCTTAGGTGGCGGCGGTACCGGTGGCGGCTGGCCCAAGGATGATGAATCATTATGGTTAAAAATGAGTTCGGGAATTTTTGACACTATAGTTCAGAGAACCAACATATCGGGAGTAATGGCGTCCGGGCCATTCCCCCTGAATAAATGGAAGGTTGAACGGTTTGCAACCGTTATTGTCTTCGCGAACACAAAAGATTCTTTACTCCTCAACAAATCGCTAGCACAGAATTTTTCAGAACATAATTACAGATTTACAACTGCAGTTGATAAAGGCGATGGTTTTGCTGCTCATGTCTTCGAATTATATAACAATTATCCAAACCCCTTTAATCCATCAACCGAAATTGCATATAGTTTGAATAGTAGTGGAAATGTAAATTTGTCAATATTTGATTTGAAGGGCAGAAAAATCGAAACGCTTGTTAACGGTTATCAGCCTGCCGGCAAACATTCGGTAACTTTTAACGCGGGAAAACTTGCAACTTTACCCGCGGAACGGAAGCATCCACATTTCCCGTCACCGAACTGGGGCGAATCATTAACCAATAAATAGAAAATGTAATTGCCCGAAAAAAAGTGTGCACTATTGTAAGAAATTTCATCAAATTGATATTGGCAACAACACCACATTCAGGTTCGCCACTTTCAGTGACGTGAAAAAGTCAGGTATATTTACCACGGGTAAGGAACCCGCGGTTACTCATCCGCCGCGGCGGATTAGCCCCGTTCGGGGCAATAAACACTAAATACATATAAAATTGACCAAGACTTGAGTGTTGCAAATTTCCACTTATGTCACTGCCAGCGTATGAATTGATGTGTGAGTTTCTAAATATTGAATCAGGTCTAAGCAGAGTGTCCTATTTACGCTCAACAGTTTCCAGGATTGCAATGAGTTTTTGGTGCAGCGCTTTTGCATCCGGTTGAGCCGCGAATTCTGCAACATTTGCCACCGAAGCAAAACGGGCAAGCCCGGCAAGCATCTCAAGTTGCAGCTCATTTTTTTTCATCGGGGTCAGAAGCAGGAAAACTATATTTGCCGGAATCTCATCAGCGGCTGAAAAATCAATTCCAGCTGAGACATAGGCTGCCGCGATAAATGGATTTGCAATTGCAACGCGGGCATGCGGGATTGCTATGGCGCGGGCAATGCCGGTAGGCAGCTCACTCTCGCGCTGCATAACATCATTGTAGATTATTTCCGGCTTCATACGTAAATCATCGGCGGCAAGTTGTGTCAGCTCTTTGATAACTTCCTCAACCGTGCGGGCACTGCTGATAATTACTTGTTTTGGCTTAAGCAGTTTTGACGGTTTTATAAACGAAGGAGATTTCCTGATAAAAATACTCATCAATGGTGCGCTGCTAAGTGATGTTATGAGAGCCATAAGCACCAGTACAACATAGACCTGCTCATTGATAACATTGAATTGTAATGCAAGCAGCCCAAGAATAATCTCCATTGCTCCCCGGGAATTCATCCCGAATCCCACGATAAGAGCATCGTACTTTTTAAACCCGCCGAGAAATGCCCCAAAAGAACTGCCGATAATTTTAGTACCAAACGCGAGCAATAGATAAATCAGCAGCAGCCAGCCGTTAAAGTTATTTACAAAATCCGCTCTCAGACCGATTGAAATGAAAAACAAAGGGGCAAAGATATTGGTAATGAACTGTTGAATATTCTCGCGGGTTTGCTCTTTCAGGTGCGGGGAGTCTCCGATGGCGATTCCCATGATAAAAGCACCAAAAATAGCGTGTATTCCGATATACTCGGTAAAAGCCGCTGCAAATAGTCCAAGAATAAAAATAAAATTAAGAATACCGCCGGGGAATGAAAGTTTTTCCTGAATGAACGGAATCATTTTATTGATAATCTTACGCCCAATTAACAATGTAAAGCCAACAAAGGCAAATGTCAACAAAACAGTTCCCGTAAATCCATAGGGTGTCATACTCTGGCCAAGCATACTAAGGATAACGGAAAAAATCAGCCATCCAATAAAATCTATAAACATACTTGAGGCGATTATGGTAAGCCCGACTTCAGAATTGAAGATACCAATATCCATAAGCGTGCGGGCAACCACGGGAAGGGCGGTTATTGAAAGGGCAACACCAAGGAACAGTGCAAAAACGACCGTGTTGCTGCCTTGTTGCAGGCCAAGCTGCGGGGCAAAGAAATACCCTGCGCCATACCCGATTGCAAACGGGAATATAAAACTAAACAAACTGGTCAGTAATGCAGATCTCCCCTGCTTTATAGCACGTGCAAGGTCAACTTCAATTCCGGATATAAGCAGGAGCAGGACAAGTGCAAACTGCGTAATACCCTGAATAGCGAGCATCGCGGCCGGAGACGATTTAAAAAAGAATGCATGCACTTGTGGGAATAAATTCCCCAAAATACTCGGTCCCAGAAAAATGCCGGCGACAATTTCACCGATAATGGCGGGCTGTTTCATACGGCGGAAAATTTCGCCCACGCCCCGTGCCGCAAGCAGCAGTACGCCAAGTAAAAGCATCAGATGTGCTACATCATATCCCGTCAGCGTCATACAATTATTTTGTTTTCAGGCACATGAGTGAACATGGCAGTTCCTGGTAAAAAAACTCCTGATCGTGTTGAAATACCCGGTCGAATAGCTTGAATTTTCTTTTTTGCGCCGGTACAACCAGCAAGTCCACGTTGTTTTCCTTTGCATAGGCACTTGCTTCAAAACCTTCGCGCCCGTAAACAATAGCTGGCCGTACTTTAACACCCGGGAAGGGGATTTCTTTTAACATCATTTCAAGTTTGGCAAATTCCATGTTTTGCCAGTGCTTCCTCATGTCTTCGGTTTCATCTCTTGAGCCGTTGTCGTGTACGGTAATAGCCAAACCGGGTAACATAAATTCCCTTAATAGGACAAGCTCCGTGCTGCCGTATAAAAGTGCAAGGCTGTGTGCAAATTTCGCAATTTCCTCGCTGTCGGTAGAAAAATCGACCGAGGCGCATATTTTCTCCATATTTTTTTTGCCTTTTTTGGGTGCGGTAAGTATTAACAGCGAGCAAGGCGCGTCCCGCATGATTTTTCTTGCGATTGAGCCGGTATAATAAGTGAAAAAGCCTTCCTTGGATCGGGCTCCGAGAATAAGTAAGTCAATCTGATGTTTCTTGCAAGTTTGCTTGATGAACTTTTCGGCCTCCGTGTATTCTTCAATAAACTGCACTTCTCCGGCAGGAATTTCTGCACCAAGCAAATACCCATCAAGCATTTCTCTTTGTTCTGCTGTCGCAATACCGGCGAAAAGTATAAGCAATTTTGCACAAAAATATTTGCGCAGCCTTTCTGCCTCTTTTATCAGGTAGTCGGTATTTGGCGAAAAGCCGATTGCAAGGCCTATGGTTTTATACATTTTAAAACTTAAATGGTTGATTGATGAAATTGTTTGCCATCTCGTGTGTATTATCATAGTTCTTTGTATCAAGCACTTTTTTATAGTGTTTCAGGGCGTTTTCACGTTTGCCGGTAACATCACACATCATGCCGGCATAGAGTAGTGCTTTACTTAAAAACCCCGAGCCGCCTTCTTCTTGCAGTTTTTCGGAGAATAGAATAGACTGTTCAAAATAATACAAAGCAGTATCGGCAATGCCTGCGTTTTTATTATAAAACCCCAGATAATAGCACGCTTCCCGGGCACTTTTAGTATTGTACCCAAGATATTTTTTTTTGTATTTGTCAAAAACCTTCGTGAAAATAGTAACATAATTATCCGTTTCACCAAGCCGGACTGCAATACGGCCACGCCATCTTTCGAACACCGGATTATCGGGAAAAAGCGTGTATAACTCATCTGCATATTCCTTTGCTTTGTTGTTGTTGTTTTCGTAGGAATAATACAGTGTCATTAAAAAATATTTTGCTTCAATTTTTGTATATTTTCCATTGGCAGCAGTTTCATTGAGTTGATTAATACCAAGCTGTTTATCTCCTTTTGGAAAGAATACCATCAATGGTTTAACTAAGGGGAAATCTTCGGGAATAACAGCAGCGTAATAGTTGTATATACCAAAACCGAGTTTTACATCATTATTCTGTGGTGAAAGCTTTGCCGCCCGCTCCACTATTGGCAGTGCTTCCCGTCCATCATCTGCTGCTTTTAACCAGCTCTCGCGGATGGCATGCAGCCTGCCTCTGAAACCTATGGCTCCGCCTTTAAAAAATAATGCATCAACATCTTGAGGTTCTTTGTCCAAAATCTTATCACATTGGAAAATAACATCTTCGAGTTTCTGAAAAAAAATGTCGTCGTAAGATTCATTGTCAAGGTCAACAAGAATTTTCCACCAGTCAATCATTGCCAGGAAAAACCTTCCTGCCGGATGTTTCGGGTAGTCAGCGATAAGCGTCCTAAATGTCGATTCTGCATTTTGATGTTTCATCGCATAAATGTCGTGAATACCCGAGTTTACCAATGAATCAAAACTTCCGGATTGTGCTTGTACCGGGCCCGCGAACAACAGGCAGAATAGTAGCAATAAAAGATTGCGCATAATACTTTGTATCCTTAATTCCTTTTTTCTTTATACTTGCAGAAAAAGTATTTTGTTCCGTTACAAACGAAACTTGTTTAATTCTTTATCGAGCGCTTTATAACCCGGTATATATATACCTACTTCGTTCCAAAAATCTTTTGAATGGTTCATGTGCCGTAAATGACACAGTTCATGAATAATAACATAATCTATCATTTCCTTACGCAATTGCATGAGCCTAAAGTTTAACGATACAGAACCGCGCCGCGAACAACTACCCCAGCGTGATTTTTGCCCGCGGACTGTTATTTTCTTAACCGGGAAGCTATATTGCGCGGCAAGCTCAATGCACCGTGCAGATAAATATTTTTTGCCCTGATACTTGATAAACTGTTCAAAAATCGTCGCGGGCGGGACAGTGCTGCCAAACGGGCTTTCAATATAGAGCGTATCCTGTTCAAGTGAAATTTTATGCTTTGTCCCTTCACGGTTATGTAAATGGGCAAGTTTATATTGTTTTCCAAAATATAAATAGGTTTTTTGAACAGGGAGGAGTAATTGCAACTTTTTTATAACCCAATCTTGATGCTCACGAAGGAATCGGTGCCCTTCGGGAGTTGGAACTACGGTTGGAATTATTACCTCAAGTTTCCGGTCACGCGAAATTTTTATCGTCATCCTCCGCGCACGTCCGCTCTGCTTTACAGTATAAGCTATAGTTTTTCCGGCAACTGATAAAATACCGGATTCAACATTTATGGCTATTTTTTTTGACAATGCTGGCTATTGCTTTTTAAATGTAGTGCCATCTTTGCTGTCCTGCAAAACGATGCCAAGTTTTTGCAGCTCATTCCGGATTAAGTCAGCAGTTTGAAAATCCTTCTTCAGTTTCATTTCAGTGCGTAAAGTTAGCATTAAGCCTATCAGTTTATCTTCGAGTTCCGGATTCCCTGATTCTTTTGCTTGAATTTTTAAGATACCAAATACACCACCGGCTGTTTTTTTAATAAAACCATGTGCTTTTTTTACAAATTGCAACGAAGGGCTTTCGTGTTTAACCAAAGCCTGATTGACCTCGGAAACAAAATCGAAAAGCACTCCCATTGCTTTGGGTGAGTTAAAGTCATCATCCATCGCATCAGAAAAAGCTTTTTCATAATCCTTAAAAGATAACTCAGGAGTTTCACCATTCGTCTTTGCGGATAGTAAGGTAGTCAGCCTTTCAAAAAGATTTTGCAGGCGCTGCAATCCGGTAGCTGCACTTTGTATCGACTGTTCGGTAAAGTCAAGCGGTGCGGTATAATGTCTCTGCGCGAAAAGGAAGCGGATAGACTCTGCAGAATAGGTGCTAAACATATCTCTGGCCGTCTTGAAATTACCAAGTGACTTGGACATTTTTTCATTATCAATATTGAGGAATCCATAGTGCATCCAGTATCGGACAAATGGTTTACCTGTTGCAGCTTCGCTCTGCGCAATCTCATTTTCGTGATGCGGAAAAACCAAATCACTTCCACCCGTGTGTATATCAAATGTTTCGCCAAGGTGTTTACAACTCATGGCGGAGCACTCAATATGCCAGCCCGGTCTTCCATCTCCCCACGGGCTTGGCCAGAATGGTTCACCGGGTTTTGCCTTTTTCCATAGCGCAAAATCAAGCGGGCTTTGTTTCAATTCATTAACCTCAACACGCGCACCTTCCTGTAAATCTTCAGTATTCTTACCGCTCAGTTTGCCATACCCCGGAAACTTTTCCACATTATAATAGACGCCATCATCTGTGGCATAGGCTATACCTTTTTGTACGAGTTTCTCAATCATCTCTATTATTTCACCCATGTGATGAGTGGCTTTGGGATACAATGTTGCCTTTTTTACATTCAGATGCTTAATATCCTCTAAAAATGCCTTTGAATATTCTGTTGCGACAGATTCGGCAGAGCGGTCTTCCGCGTTTGCGCGCCTGATAATTTTATCATCAATATCGGTCAGGTTCATGATAAACTTAACTTTGTACCCGCTGTATTCAAGATACCGTCGCACAAAATCAGCATTGATAAACGAGCGGGCATTACCGATATGGAAAAAATCGTACACTGTCGGCCCGCAGGTGTACATGCTAACTTCTTTTTCCTTGAGCGGAATAAATTCTTCTTTTTGTCTTTTAAGGGTATTGTATATTTTAAGCATAAGATTTCTAATTATTTTTATCCAAAAACAAAGATATTAAATTTTATGGCTATTCGCACATTCCTTTAGCGGAATATGAAATTGCCGTCAAGATAAGTTTAACAAACCAAAATGTCGTTGCATTTAGATAGTGGATCACATTGGAGATTTAATAAGTAGTCCCATGAAGCCGTACTCCATAGAATGCTCGAATATAATACATGGGTCTACTTTGCCATTGCAACAATTTTAAAATGGAAATTTTCTTATGAAAAAAATATTTGTGCTCTTTTTTTTAACAGTATATATGCAGAGTTTTCCGCAGGAGGTTCTGCCTGTCCGGGGTGTCTGGGTTACCAACGTTGACAGCGATGTACTGCTTTCACGGGAAAACATCGCCGGCGCTGTAAACAAATGCAGCGAGCTTGGTTTTAATACCATTGCCATGGTGGTGTGGAATAAGGGGGTTACCATGTACCCGAGTAAAACCATGCAGCAGTATTTTGGTATTTTAATTGACTCTCTTTACACGGGCAGGGATCCCTTGAAGGAGATGATAGAGGAGGCTCATAAACTGAATATCAGGGTAATCGCGTGGTTCGAGTTCGGTTTTTCGGCATCGTTTAATAAAAACGGAGGGCATCTCATTGAGAAATATCCTTCATGGAAAGCAATAGACACAGCCGGTAATTTGGTTAAAAAGAACGGGTTCGAGTGGTTGAACGGCTTTAATCCTGATGTACAAGATTTTATGTTGCAATTGATCACGGAAGTTAGCAGAGATTATAACGTGGATGGCATACAAGGTGACGACCGTTTGCCGGCAATGCCTTCAGAGAGCGGATATGACTCCTACACGGTAAGTTTGTACAAAAAACTACACCATGATGCGATGCCGCCGCGGAATTGCAAAGACTCATCATGGATACAATGGAGAGCGGACATTCTTAATAAATATATGAAGAAAATATATATGACTGTAAAAGCAGCTAATCCAAAAGTAGAGGTGGCAATGTCACCAAGTATATACCCTTGGAGCAAGGATGAATATTTGCAGTATTGGCCTTTATGGGTTCGAAACGGGTGGGTGGATAAGGTGATTCCGCAGGTGTACCGTTATTCTTTTGAAGAGTATAAAAAGGCAATAGCCCGGCTTGGTGGAAATGAATTGTCTAGAGCGGAACTGCAAAAATGCATTCCGGGTATTTTGCTCAAAGTCGGCAGTTATTACGCTCCGGTAGAACTGCTTGAACAGTGTATTGATGAAAACAGGAAAGCGGGTTATACCGGTGAGTTTTTCTTTTTTTACGAAGGTATTAAAAAATACGAAGCTTTTTTTAAGCAAAAGTATAACACCCGGCAATAAGACTGCTATTGTTACCGGATTATATTTGTTCTACCTTAAATTAAGCAACCGCCAATCAAATTTGCTGAAAATTGTATAATAACAATAAGTTACGACCTCACCCCTGCCCCACTCCTTCTAAAGGCAATGGTGTCAACTTAAGGGTAAAATATTCGTTTTCACGCTAAAAACAGCCCTCACCCTAACCCCAATGGTGTCAACTTAAGGAATCGGAGCATAAGGAGGAGAAAAAAAAGTTTAAAAAGTGTCTCATTTTGGGAATTTAAAGGTGCTCCCGTATGTTAATAATGCGGAGCATTAGAAAACTATGAAAAGATAATACCAAAA
>JACPGF010000354.1:21914-22859 GCA_016182615.1 Ignavibacteriales bacterium | reverse complement strand
GGTCAATTATTGAGATAAATATATAAAGAAATAATAGTTGTTTCATAAGCTTTATTAATAATATATTGTTAAACCAAGTTTAGCCTGAACCGCCCTGCGGAAGGGAAAATTATCATACCCCAGTTTACGTCCCGAATCAATAATTTGCAGATATGATACAGAAGAATTAACACCAAAAATTTCCGAGATACGGTAATCACATTCGGCACCAATCTTTAGAGCAATTGGGTTACCTGCTTTCGTGGGGGCAAAATCGCGGAACGAGTACAAGAATGTGTATCCGGCTGCCGGATAATACTTGCTCCAAGTTTCTTCAAGCATAAACTTGCGGTAATAAAAAATAACACCTACGCCTGCATGTGCTGAAAAAGTGAATGGGGCGGTTTCATAAAAGCTATACGAACAATTGATAAATACCGGATAGCTTTCCATAGTTTCGCGGGGTTGTAAATCTGCTTTTAATGTTGTATCGGAGTTAAGCATATCGCGCACGTTACCCTTGTACCGCGTTTCCCAGAATTTCCAGCCCCAACGTCCAAGAGCAGAATCCTGATCTACGGCGTAAAACTGATAACCACCGGATACGGAAATAAGAAGTTTATCAGTGATGGAATACCGCACACCTAAGTCCGCGCCCCATCCGGAGGCTTTATTAATTTTAACATCTTTTCTTGCTTCTTTACTCATCGAAAATCCGGGCGATAGGGCGGATGACCACGAACCATTAAAAACCACCGAATGAATTTGAGCATTACCCTGATTGCTTAAAAACAGAAGGAGAAAAACAAGTGCAACTGGCCTCAGTAATAATCTTTTCATAATCCAACTCCTATCTGCACGCCAAAACGCAAAACCATACCCAGCCTGCCATAGTCGGCAACCGCAAAATCTATTTCCGCGGGAACAATACTATTCGTTCGTAAACCTATACCGCCGCTATATGTT
>JACPGF010000354.1:0-21909 GCA_016182615.1 Ignavibacteriales bacterium | reverse complement strand
CATCATAAAAGAATTTGTAGCCGCCCCGGAGAACTATCATGTTGTTATATGAGAACTCGATACCAGTGTTAACACGTTCAACATTATCGGTTGGGTGTATTGCTTCTGCAAGCAATGAAAGTTTATAGCCAGCCGGGTCATCAATTACTTCGGCGGCAGCACCAAGCCTAAACGCCGTTGGCATTTTAAACTCGTCCTTGATATATTTTGCATTAACACCGGCATTCTGCACTACTGCGGCTATCCGCAAACTGCCAAGCCCGGTAAAGTACATAACGCCAACATCTACTAAAGGCGCTTCAACAGAATAAACATCAATTTTTTCCTGAGCAAGCTTCATTGAGACACCGAAGGAAAATTTGTCAGTCAGCTTTTTGGCAAAAGAAGCGGTAATTGCACCGGCACTTGCCGTATAGGTTCCCGATTTCTCAAATGCCCGGTTATCAAGCCTCCGTACCGTGCGGTCTATTGTCCCGAAATCAAAATAATTCAGCCCAACCGTAAATACACCGGCATTAGTCGAAATCATATAGCTGCTTGCCAAATGCTTAATTTCCACGAACCATGGTGAATAAAACGAAGAAAAAGAATGTTGTTTGTTTGTAAATCCCGCTGCCGCCGGGTTGGTAAACAAACTCTGAGCATCACCATCAGATACCGCTACGGAGGCTTCACCCAATGCGGCTGAACGGGCGGTTACCGGGATTTCTAGGAATACGAACCCCGTGGTGCCTGTAGTTTTATAGGTCTGCGCATGCAGGCTTATGGCTAAGAGCAAGACAAAGAATTTTACTATTTGTTTCATGGGTATTCTTTTGCTCCTATTTCACAATCGCGAATTTACCGGTACGAGTACCCGATGATGACTCCGCCCGGTATATATACATACCACTTTCTGCATACTGGCCATAATCGGTTATCAGGTTCCATGACATAATTGCACCGCTGCCTTCGGGAGCTTCCAAAGTTTTAATATGGTCGCCCCGAACGGTATAGATTCTTATTGTACACGGATTGGGGATATTAATAAACTGTATGCTTTTCTCCGAGTCACTGTTGCCGATACTTGAGGTTTTGCTGCCCCGCACATACGGATTAGGCACAACTATAATTTCATTGGTATTGCTCTTTGGGGCAAAAGTTGTTACAATCTGTGTATTCATGCGGTTAGCAAAAATCGATGACTCCAGCGGTGGAACCGGCAGCCCGGGCTTTGCTCCCGGGATGGTAACAGACGGATCTACTTTCCAAGGGGTAGCACGGCCTTCATCGTAAGCTGTAAGCGCATAATAAAAGCTAACGCCGATAGGAGCTGTGGAATCGGCAAAAACATACTGATGGTTTGCTGCATCGTAAACGGGAGCGGTTTTCTTTTTAATTTCGCTGATTAATTTCCAAGGACCAAACGGCATATAATTGGAACGGTATAAACGGTATCCGGCCAAATCCTGTATCCCGTCATCAGGATCGGGCAGGTCGTCATTTGCATCACTCCACGTAATAACATTTGCCGCGAGTTCCGGATTGAGTTTGTTATAGTCCACGGTAAATTTAGGAGCCTGTGGTGGATCCGGATGATTAAATCCGTGCCCCTTAACGTACTGATTATACGTAAATCTGGCCTTCTTTACGGTGTTCTCAAATATAGAATACGAGCCATTATACAATGGTTTGGGACCTAAAGCATCCGTGTAATCAACACCGTCAACTATTTCGGCAATGGCAATAACGACAGAATCGCCGGGAAGTATATGAAACGGTCCAATTGAATAAAGTGTCCACATTCTGCTTTTATTGTTTGATGCATTGAAAACGGCATCTTTGTAATATGCAGTGGATGCTGCAGTTTTTGGATTTTGCAAAATTCCATACTTTGCACGCAGCTGGCCAACAGATGTTAGCGGGCCGCTTAAATCAATCGAGTTACTCGCAACAGACCAGCAAAGGTTTTTATTATAACTCATCGGAGTCGGCTTGCCGGTTGTATCGTTTGAAGAATAGAGCACATCCAACCCAACGTAGCCGGGTGCGAGCCATTCACCGGTTGGTGTACCTGCATCACTTAACGGGCCTAACAATGCTGAATAAGGATTTGGAGTTGAAGTCGATTTCGCGATTATCAAACGATCGGTATTGTCGCCCGGATTGCGCAGCCAGTAATCCGTATTCCGGTTTCCTTCTGTCAATGACGGATTCAGAATTTTCCATGAGCGGGAATTGTTTTGCAAGCCATAAACCAGCATTGCATAAAAATCGTAAAGAGTATCGGCAATCGGGCGCAGCGGATCAATTGCTTTAATCTCGTTGGAAATATTTTTGAACGTGTATTGATAGATGATATAGTTCTCATCCGATTTAGAGCCGCTCCATTGCATCATTAGCCGCCGCACGCGCAAAGGCATTTGATTGTCACGGTCATCAACATTCGAGTAGTTAAGATTTGCCTCCCAGATGGTTTCTATAACATCTTCACCTTCAAGCGGGTTTTTTACTAAACCGTAGTTACCTGTTCTTCCATATTTATAGGTATGTTTCTTCACGATATATTTTGCGCCCGGCTCGGTTGAAATTGTGCCTCCGGACATTGCCCAATCCTCAACTGCAATAATGCTGTCCGGATGCAGGTTTTTCCGTGCACCGACAAAAAAGCCGCCGCTTACCATGTGAGATGCCGGACCACCAATATCAACCGATATACGGCTTTCATCAAAACCCGGCCAGTCCAAACTTATCCCTTTACGGCCCCAGTTTGCAAAAACGGGTGCAACTTTTCCGTAACTGACACTCTGCCATAATTTGCCGCGGCTAAAGGAAAGATTAGACGATTCTATCTGTGCTGATAATTGAACTGAAAATATTAAAGCAATGTATATGGATAGTTTTTTTGTTTGCATATCAAAACCCGAATCCAAAAGTAAAGAATATCTGTCTTGGCATGTTCCGGTAAGCCTTAAATGGTGAGGTAATGTAACTTAACCTTTCAGGAGTGTTACCGGGGTCAGCCATGGTTACCCCTTCTTCAACCCACAATTTCAAATCGGTGTCTTTCGAGTCACCCATTGGAGTAATCCACTTATTATTAAACAAGTTCATTACCCGGATCCCTATAATTATACGATAGGTATCCAAGAGCAATGTTTTTGTGAAACTGAAATCAAAAGCAGATTCAAGTGGATAACGCCGGTTACCAACAACATCGTATTCTAAAGTAGTAGCAGTAACATAAGTAAATGGAGTGCCGGATTGAATGGAATAGGTTAAACTAAACACCGCACTCTCGAATGGTTTTACACCAAATAAACTCATTCCCTCGTCTTCCTTAAGGTTATACTGTAAAAGGCCTCGAAAATTGTGCATCCTGTCAGTCCCTGAAATATACTCACCGATCGAGTTATTTATAGCGATTCTGTCATCGGGGAAGACAGAAGCTGGCCCGTAAACACCATCTGTTGTGCGCGAAAGGTTATAACTTAAACGGTAGGTCCAGTCTTCCATGCGTATGGTTTCTAATGTAAAGCTTATACCCGCGGTTGAACCATAGGCATTATCCGGCCGCCCGCTCCCTGCTGCCAACATACGAGGCAACACGCAGCAAACCAACTTGCGAAGTACGGTCGTTATAATACAATGCTACATCAAGCCGCTGGTTTTCATCGAGCACTTGCTGCAAGCCAAATTCATAATTAATAGTTTTGCGGTAATCCAAATCGGCGTTCCCTAGCCCGGTCCACCCGTTTTGCGTGCGGTTCGAAAGTGCGTGACTGAATGTTGGCATCGAAGCAAAGTGGCCATACTGTATGCGGAATGCCGTCTTCTCTCCAATCGGGAATGAAAGCCCGGCTCTTGGCATCAGGATATACTTTGTCTTGGAGTCAACGGTTTCCGGGTTGCCGGGATTGGTTGGGTTTGCGCCGTCTTTACCCTGATAGAAGACATTGAACATGTCGACGGGAATACCCTTGTTAAAATTAAACATCTCTGCCCGTAAACCAAAGTTGGCAACCATGCCTTCAAATTCCATTTTATCCTGCACAAAAACGCCTAAGCTGAAAGGATATGCATGATAGTATTCTGCATACCCTGATCGGGAAATATATGTATTCGGTAAAAAACTGGAGTTAACGCCATTATTAAAAAGATCCCAATAATAGCCCCGTATTCCTGTTTTTAGCAAATTGCCATTCTGAAACTGATGAGTGTAATCTGCCGTTAAAGCCCAGTTCTCTGTTCTTGTATCCTGATAGTAATTCGTGCTGAAATTAAACAAAGGCCGGTAATAAGTATTGTCCCACCAGATACCATCTTTTAGCACATTGCCCCGGGTATCCCCAAGGCTGTCCAAACGGTCAGCTTCGGCCGACCACCCGGTAAGATACTCGTATGGTAAAGAATATTGTTCAAATTGATGTGCAACAGTCAGTTCAAAAAATGTTGATTGGTTAATTGTATATACCCAGTTGCAGCTTTGCGCCACAGTCTGTTCAGTTCTCACCGGATCTGTTGTAATATAGTATTTTGTAGAAAGCCCCGGAGGGCTGAAGGCAATACCCGACCAGCGGATATCTTCGGAACCAGACCAAAGACCGCCGCGGTATTTTTGGAAACTTCCCATCAATTTAATTTTATGGCCAATAAAAGGTGTGGCAGTAATATTTAGGATATAATTCTGATATATTTGATTTTTTTCAGGGGTTGGAAGCCTTGTGGGATTACTCCGGTACTCTCCTGAAAAGAAAAACTTCAGGAAATTCGGATCTTTTCCTAATGGGCCGCCAAAACCAAACATGTACCGTTTGTAGCCATACTGGCGGTAATCATAAACACCTAACGGGTTATCATCGGAAGGAGTATGGTTTTTTAACCATACATTATACGCCCAATTAATTTCATTATTAACCAATGTATTCCAATTAGCACTATCAGAAGCCGAAGCGGTCCTTCCTGCAATTTTTTTGTACAAGGCTTCATATCTCGTGTCAAGCTTTAGTTCAGAGATCATCGCCGGCTTTTGAGCCATCCAATTTTCCAGTTTGCCCCACCGCTTCCACTCGTACGTATTTTGCGAATACATGTAGTCACCATAGTGATATTGCCCGGCAGGACGGTATTCCACGCGGGCTTCACCATGCATTTTAGGGGTGCCTTCTTTCATAACAACTTTAACCACACCGGCTTGCGCGTTGCCATACTCGGCAGAAAAACCACCGGTTATCAACTGCACCTGCGAAATGCCTATCGGGTTAACATCATATTTCCATGAGTTGTTGGCTTTTTCCGTACCGAATGAACCGGGAGATGTTGTTGTTGAACTAACCTGATCTATTCCATTAATTTGAAAATTGACATCATAGGAACCGGAGCCGCGGATAGACAGGTTTCCGGTTGCGGTTCTCTGCAAATCGGCAGCCAATTCCAATGCTCCACGCAATCCTTCAACCGGAGCAGCTTTAAGTTGTTCGGCACTGAGCGTGGCTGAACTTGAGGTCTGATCCTTGATAACATTTGGCCGTTTTGCAACAACCACAACCTGCTCTAACTGTACAGCGGCATCCTTCATTAGAAAACTTACTTCAGTTGTACGGTCAGCATTTACTTCAACTTCAACAAGCTTATAAGGCGCATACCCTATATATCTTGCCGTAATGTTGTGCACCCCAACGGGCACATTAAGGATGAAGAATTTTCCTTTTCCATCGGATACTGCTCCAAGGTCTGTATTATCTACAATAATATTGACCCCTATCAGGGCTTCCCTGGTTTTTTCGTCCCGGGCAACTCCGGAAATTTTACCCCTTGGAGACTGGGCAAGCATGTTAATGGATAGAAGAATTAAAAGGACTGCGCAAAGCGCAGTATATGATATGTTTTGCTTTATCATAAGCGTGCCAATATTAATAGTGCTTATTTTACTTAAGAAACTTACTGACTTGTCTGCTAAGTACCAAAAAAAACATCCTGTTTTTTTAATGTATAATGGAGAATGTAGAATGAGATGGTTGATAGTAATATTCATTTTGGGTTAGGATTCTTTGCACAGAGTGAAACGGATAAAATGAACCATTCAAAAAAAGAGGGGTTCAACTTATTTGCCGTATTCAACAAAAATGAATAGTTTATCTGGTAAATACAGCAAGTTTACAAAAACTTGCAACTGCCCATAAAAGATTAGGACAAGCACTTGTGTGTTATATAGCAAAACTTTAGAACTGAAATGATTTTTTGAAAAATGGAGCGATAGAAAATAGACAATGACCGAATCTTTATTTTGGATTAAATTGCGCAACCTATTGTTGTTCTGTGTTGATATAATTTTCTTTACTATTCTACCCATCTTCAATAGGATTCAGTCTTCATCACGGGTATTATTAGTCAGGATGGATTCAATTGGCGACTACATCCTGTTCCGGAATTATATAAAGGCTTTAAAACTTTCCCCCCGGTATGCTGATTCGCAGATAACCCTTGTCGGCAATATAATATGGCGGGATCTGGCTGAATTTTTTGATAAGGGGGAACTGGATTCGTGTATTTGGATCGATCGGAAAAAATTTATCCGGAATTTAGCGTACCGGTATAAAACACTTAAAACAATTTATGAACTTGGATTCCAGACAGTAATAGAATCCGAATTCTCTCATGAAATTCTATTCGGCGATGCAATTGTTCACGCGAGCTTTGCACTTGAGAGTGTTGGGAGTCTCATCCCGAAAGACAAACCCGGCGGTTGGAAGAACCGGCTGCTTTCAACTTCTTTTTATACCACTCTGATTAATATGCAAGACGGGATTACTTTTGAATTTAACCGGAACAAGGAGTTTTTTACTAAACTATTACAAACAGAAACAATTACTGCCAAACTGGAACTTGATACAACAGCAGTACCATTTAAAGTGATGCTTCCTCAGGAGTACATTGTAATTGTGCCCGGCGCTCAACACGAATTTAGGCAGTGGGCCATACAGCATTTCGCGTTTATCATCAGCCATTTCCTTAACTCGACGGGTTATCACATCGTTGTATGCGGTTCTATTGCCGAAATCCCGATTGCACAACAATTACTCGGTCTCTGCAATTCCGCACGGGTGGTAAACACAACCGGAAAAATTAATCTCCCTGAATTTGCTAAAATTATTGCCGGTGCAAAAACCGTTATTACAAACGAAACAAGTGCTGTCCATTTTGCAGCTGCGGTAAAAACACCTTTTGTTTGTATCAGCAACGGACATGATTTTGGAAGATTTCATCCCTACCCCACAGACATTTTTGCACAAGGAGTCTTTTTATATCCGTTCGAAATCAAAGAGCAATATGCACGGATAGCAGATGAGTTGAAACTATTGCAAGGGAAGGCGAAATACAACATCAATAATGTTCTGCCCGAAACTGTTATACAAATGGTAGAAAAATTTCTTTAGAACTACCTGCCTGTGTTACTCAAAATCGGGTTAAAGTCCAGTGAGGGTGGGTGTGGGACTTGTGATTCTCCGGATAAATCCAATGGTGTCAACTTAAGGATTTTTTTCAATTGGGACTTTGCGGCTAAGTCCCCCTTTTTGAAAAGGGGGTGGCCGAAGGCCGGGGGAATCGTTTTTGGGTAATGTTAATGCTGCTAAAACAATTCTCCCGTCTCGCTAAAGCGATCCACCCTCCTTTCAAAAAGGAGGGACTTTGGATCCGGATGCTTCTTTTTTTCTTAAGTTGACACCATTGGGATAAATCCGGGGGCAATTGTAATAAGCTGCATTTGTTACTCGTAATTTGTTTTTTGTTTTGCTCTTGTTGATGATTGAGCAATTTTATTTTAATGCAATTGTGCGCCAGAGTTGATTAAAATTGCCCTCGGATTTATCCCATGACGCCATTGGTAGGCATTGGGTAAACCGGGGGAGAAAATTGAAACAACTCCAAACAGGCTTTAGCCACTCACCTGTTATTTTTTGATGAATCATTGCTCGCTTGCTGACAAAATCAAATTGGGCTTTAGCCAGACTTTAGCCCAAATTGTGTAAAGTGAGTTACCGGTTAATTTCCCCATTTGTTTTTGCGCCACAGTTTTACGATTCCCTGCAAGTTAAGCCGCAGCAATATATTTTTAATTTTTGCTCTCAACGTTCTTGCCCAATAATAATACATTGCCGCGCCGTTATAACGCCCATGTTCTTTCAGTGCTTTTTTTATTTCGTCAATACCTTTCTGCTCACTTGTCCACGAAATACCCCCGGCTTTACTCATCGTAACCGGCATATTATTAAAATATCCGGTGTGTTTTTTTATACCAGGGGCAAGTACCTCGAGCCGTAATATCATCTCATAATCCATCGCTACACGATATCCCGTATTGTACAGTCCGTAACTTCTATAAACATCCCGGTGTATAAACATACCCGGATGATTATACGGCATAGCCGCTTCAACCGGGCACAACAAAGGTGCGCGCCGGTTACTGCCAAAGGTAGTGTCCTCAAAAAACATGTCACCATGAATGATAAGATAATCTCCGGAGGCAGAGAACTGATTAATTTGTCATACAATCTGTCATCACTATTCAATATCAGGATAAACTGCCCGGAAGCATTCATCACTCCCTTGTTAAATGCATCCGCTATCCCGGTGTCGGCTTCGCTGATAATTTTGAGCTTGCTTGATTTCCCGGCTCTTCCGTACATTTCCGTTATTATTTGCAATGTTGTGTCGGTACTAAGGTTATCAATAATAATATGTTCAAAATCATCAAAACTTTGTTCTAAAACCGAGAGAATACAATCGTGAATATGAACTGCCGAGTTAAAAGTGGGTGTTACAATCGAAAATTTAATCATTGCTGTTGCCGGTGATTTGGGAATACAATTGTGCAGTTTTTTGAGCCATCTTAGTAACATTGTACTGTGAAGCTGCCTTACTTCTCGCGTTGATTGACAGCCTTTCTAACAATGAAGGATTAACGATTAAACTGTCTATTAGCATTGCGGCTTCACTGGGATTAGTTTCGGAATACAAATAACCGTCTAAGCCATGCTCAACGATATCCTTGTTGCCGGTTACCGCTGTTAAAACCGGAACAACTCCATCTGCCATCGCTTCAAGTACGGACAGCGGCATCCCTTCCCAACGTGAAGTGCTAAGAATGATGTCACTCTCTGCATAACAAGCATGCATTTCGGTAGTGGCACCTGCTGCACTAACATACCCCGAAAGCCCCCGCGCCACTATTTCTGCCTCAATAAGTAACCTTTCGCCGCCATCACCAACAAGCACAAAACTCACCCCGGGCTCAGGGTGCAAGCGTTTTAACTCTTCGGCTATATCTAAAAGCAGTGCCGTGTTTTTTGGATAATCATACCGGGTAACATGCAATATTTTAAAGTTTTTCTTCTTTGTATCTCTCATTGTTTGTGCCGGTATGCAAACCCCGTTTGGTATAACATGTACTTTCTTCATTGAACAAAAACCTGTCTGTTGTACAACCCGGTATTCACTATCGGATACTGCTATAAATGCAGAAGTGAACAAGCCCAATATTTTCTCGATGAGTAAATACAATAGTTTTACAACTGGATTATATTTGCCAGTATGCACGCCATGAAATGTATAAATACACGGAATGCCGCATAGCAGGCTTAGCGGCCGGGCATAGATACTTGCTCCTTTACCATGCGCGTGCAGCAAATTGACATTGTGTTTTTTTACAAAGCGGTACAAAGAAAAAAGGTGGCCGATGGTAAATTTTCTGTGGGGGATAACAATGGCATTGTCCTTTCCACATAACGACAAGAAACGGTTCCAGTATGGGAATTCATCCGGAGAAGCAATACAACACTTTATTTTCGCGGGTAAATGCTGCATCAGCCGGTAGAGGTGCTCGGGTCCGCCGCCAAAGTCGGCGCGGACGGTTATTTGCAATACTTTCAATGCTATTAAATATTATGTGAAACGTTGGGTAAAGTACGTTATTTTTTGTGAATTCGTGTACTATTCATAAAAAAACTGCCGGTGTATACCGGCAGTTATTACAATTACTCAGTGGCTTAAAAACTAAATTTCGAACTTTATGCCTTGAGCAAGAGGCAAAGTTTTACCATAGTTAATCGTGTTTGTCTGCCTGCGCATGTATTGTTTCCATGCATCAGAACCAGACTCACGTCCGCCGCCGGTCTCTTTTTCACCGCCAAATGCACCACCAATTTCGGCACCTGATGTACCGATGTTGATGTTAGCTATTCCGCAGTCTGAACCTGCCGGTGAAAGGAACATTTCGGCTTGTCTCATATCGTTAGTAAAGATTGATGATGACAATCCCTGTGGAACGCCATTTTGCAGTTCGATAGCATTTTCAACATCTCCGCTGTACTTAATGAGGTACAAAATCGGTGCAAATGTTTCTTCCTGAACAATAGCATAATGGTTTTCGGCTTCAACAATAGCAGGTCGGACATAACATCCAGATGCATACTGTTCACCTTCAAGCACTTCACCGCCGAACAATACTGTTCCTCCCTGTTCTTTTGCTTTAACAAGAGCATGGGTAAAGGCAGCTACAGAAGATTTGTCAATCAGTGGTCCGACATGAATGTTCGCATCAAGAGGATCACCGATGCGTAAAGAACTATAAGCTTTCAGCAGCGATTCTTTTACTTTATCATAAATTGAGTCATGGACAATGAGGCGCCGTGTGCTTGTGCAGCGCTGCCCTGCGGTACCAACTGCACCAAAAACCACGGCAGGTATGGCTATCTTCAAATCGGCATTTTCAGTCATGATAATTGCATTGTTGCCGCCTAATTCAAGGATAAGTTTACCGAATCTTTTAGAAACCACTTCGGCGGCGTGCTGCCCGACCGGCGTAGAACCGGTAACTGAAATCATCGGGATGCGTTTATCATGAAGCATTTTTTCACCAATTGTTGAGCCTTTGCCGATTATCAGACAAAAGAGGCCTTCCGGTAAATTATTTTCTTTAAGTATCTGTGCAACAATTTTCTGCACTGCAACTGCTGTTAACGGGGTTTTGGATGATGGTTTCCAAACGTTAACATCCCCGCATACTGCTGCAAGCATTGCATTCCAAGACCATACCGCAACCGGAAAATTAAACGCTGATACGGTTAACACGATTCCGAGGGGATGATATTGATCGTACATGCGGTGGAAAGGACGCTCACTTTGCATGGTGAATCCGTAAAGCTGCCGGGAAAGGCCGACTGAAAAATCGCAAATATCTATCATTTCCTGAACTTCGCCTAAACCTTCTTGAAGTGATTTACCCATTTCGTACGAAACAAGCATTCCAAGCGGCTCTTTATACTCACGCAGTTTAAGCCCGATTTGCCGGACTATCTCACCACGTTTTGGTGCAGGCATTACCCGCCACTCGCGAAAAGCAATTTCTGCCTTTTCAACGATTTGTAAATAATCTGCTTCTGAGCACTGATAGACTGAAGCAATGTATTTTCCATTGGTTGGAGATGTTACTTTTATCTCTCCTTCTGTGGTTGTGCTGCCCCAGATTTGACCGCTGCAAGAACCAAAATTTTTATCTTCAATTCCTAACGTTTTCAGGAATTCCATACGTAGTCCTTATAATAATATTGTAAAGATGTACTCCTAAATTAAGACAAGCAAGGTAAACTAAATAAAAAATTCGCAGAAAATTACACGAATATTTTATTTAAACCACTTCCGGCTTCACGCTTGTATTTTACTTTTTTCACCATGTCTTCAGGAATGCCGGGCTTTCGAAGGCAGCATCTCTGTTTTGAATAAATAAATTTCTTCAATCAACAGAAATTGTTTAATATCTTATGGGAAAACAACTCTAACCGGGGCCGGAATCTTTCGGGCTGCAAGCGATTCTATCTATCACATCCGAAAATTTTTCAGAAATGAGCTGTTTGCCAAGAATATCTAAAATTTCTTTGCGGCTATCTTTGCTCTCACTTTGCGCCTTTGCGGTTTCATGAAGCTAAGCACTGCTGATTACCACTAAAGCAGCGATTTGTTGCTACTTCGTCAAGCGATGTATTGGAACCCTGGTATAACCGGATTTCTCAATAACCTTTTCTCCGGTTTTCGATAGGATAAGTTTTCTTTTACCCGCACCACTTTTTCATAAAGAAGTAAATATTTTTCCCGTAAGTGATATATTTTTCAATGCGGCATGGAAAAATGTTGAAAAATTCAACATTTGCTTCTGGCGTGATATTTGTATTCAAAAACCTCACTTAAACGATTACGGTAATTTTATGAAATCTAAAATAAAATTTCTATCAGTCCTCGTATTGTTGGCTGCCACCACTTCTTTTATTTTCGGGTATCCCGGAGGTGTATCGGGCTATACCAAAAAAAGCGGTAACGCGGGATGCAGCTGTCATGGCAGCAGCTACTTGAATACAACAGTACTGGTGAAAATAACAGGCCCTGATACATTAGCTGCAGGTGCTACCGGAGCTTACACGGTTCGTGTGTCCGGCGGCCCCTCAACAAAAGCAGGAGTAGATATCTCCGCATCCGTGGGCACTCTTTCTGTTGTTTCCAATCTTAAACTCTTAAGTGGTGAGTTGACACATTCCTCAGCTAAATCTTATGTAAACGGTGGCGTTGATTTTACATTCAAATATACCGCGCCTTCTGCAATAGGAACACAAACACTCTACGCGACCGGTAGTTCAAAAAAATACTGGAACTGGGCGGTTAATAAAACGATAACCGTTGTTAGCGCCACCTCTGTAAACGGCAGGGATAAACAGCCTGTAGCCAATTATGTGCTTAACGGATGTTACCCTAATCCGTTTAATAATGAAACGCGTGTTTCACTTTACCTTGCAACCGGTTGTACGGTAAAGCTAAACTTATTTGATATTTCCGGAAGGTTTGTCAAACAGGTGTTTAATGGAAATGTTTATAGTGGAACAAGCAACCTTCCGGTTGTTATGGAGAATCAGGCAGCCGGTATCTATTTTGCAGAGGTTTCCGCACAAGATAACGTAACAGGAAACATTGTTTTGCATGGCACTCAGCGCTTGGTATATCTTAAATAGATAGATTAGTATTTCAATAAGAATTAAACTTTCAGCAATTTTTTTACGATAATTTTAACAAACACCAGTCAGTTTTATACCTCGATAAACTGTATTGTGTTTTCTAATTCCCCAACAAACAATAACTAATGATCAGGTAAACTAGATTAAAGGTTTGATAAACTTCAACGCAATAAAAAATATTTTCGCGATGAACTTTGTATCTGGTTAATGAAAGGAAATAGGAAAATGTTAGACAACTTCAAAATTGTCACACGGCTTATGATTGGTTTCGGCATTGCTATTTGTGGATTGATTATTCTAGGCATAATGAGTATTGATGGACTGAGAAGCATCGATGATAACACCCAAAGCATTGTGGAAGGTAAGTTCCCAAAGACAATATGGGCAAATAATATTATTACTTCTGTCAATGAAGGTGCCCGGGTTATCAGGAATTATGGATTAACTTCCAACCCTGAGCAAAAGCATGCGGAGATATCCCGAATTCCCAAAATAAATGCGTCAATTGATGCAAATTATGATTCACTATTTAATGCCGCAAGTACACCATCCGAAAAAGCGATTCTCGAAAAAATAAAATCAGTACGGTTTAATGAATACGAACCGGCAAAACAAAAGTATATCTCGTTAATTGATGCGGGTCAGACTCAAGAAGCAGTCGATTGGTTACTGACAGGGGTTAGAGATCCACAGAAAAGATACTTTTCTTTATTAACTCAGCTTATTTTCGAACAAAATGAAATGGTACGATCAGAAGGCAGAATGGCAGATGAAAAGGTGCATTCGATCAGGACATATTTACTCATTTTAGGAAGCATAATAATTTTTGTGATTATTTTTCTTGCAGTTTCAATAGTCAAGAGTATCAGTGTACCTGTTAAACAGGTTGCCCTCAAAGTTGAAGAATTACAGTCAAATTGTATAACAGGTTTATCAAATTCATTGTATAAAATGAGCAAAGGTGACTTCAACTCCTCTTTGCAGAAATCCACGCAGCCGCTCTTATTACACACGAAGGACGAGATTGGTGAAATAGCTTCCCACATTGACACCATGATCTCAAAAACACAATTAAGCATTGATGCCTATGAAGACGTTCGCCGGACAATAGCTAACCTTTCAGCTGTTATGGAACAGTTAATTACAAATGCTCAAAATGGTGAACTGGACAAGCGGGGAGACAGCAGTGGATTCGAGGGTGTTTATAAAAACCTTATTGGTAATCTGAACCTGATGCTTAACGCTGTTGTTCAGCCGATGCAGGAAGGTTCTCGTGTACTGCAGATCATGGCTACGGGCGATTTTACACCACGGATGAGCGGTGAGTTCAAGGGGCAATTTGCTATAATCAAGAATAGTATCGACTCGATGGGAGAAGAGGTCAGCCAGATTATATCTAAAGTTACCGAAGCTGTTCAGGCAACAGCCAGCTCGGTAAATGAAATTTCCAGCAGCTCTGAAGAACTTGCTGCAGGTGCACAGCAACAAAGCGCTCAAACAACCGAGGTGGCAAGCGCGGTGAATGAAATGAGTGCAACCATTTTAGAAACAACAAAATATGCAAACATTGCTGCAGAAAGTGCCAGAACAGCAGGAGATGTCGCCAAAGAGGGTGAAAAATCGATGCAGGCAACAATTTTAGGCATGAACCGGATTGCCACGGTGGTTGCAAGGGCCAACTCTACCATTCAGGAATTAGGGAAAGGCAGCCAGCAAATTGGTGAAATTATTCAAGTGATTGATGAAATTGCCGATCAAACCAACCTGCTTGCCCTTAACGCAGCAATTGAAGCTGCCCGGGCTGGTGAACAGGGCCGTGGTTTTGCAGTAGTGGCCGATGAAGTAAGAAAGCTTGCTGAAAGAACTACTAAAGCAACAAAAGAAATTGCCAATATGATTAAAAGAATACAGAGTGATACCGCTGAAGCAGTCGCCTCGATAAATGAAGGCAGCCGTGAAGTTGAGTATGGCAAAAAAATTACCGCGGAGACCGGGGCATCCCTTGCACAAATAATTGTTGCATCCAACCGGGTTATGGATGTTGCCGGACAAGTTGCCGCTGCAAGCGAGGAAGAATCTTCTACTATGGAAGAAATTGCCAAGAGCATTGATCAGATCAGTTCTGTTATTCATGAATCAGCTGCCGGGACACAACAAATTGCCCGTGCTTCTGAAGATTTGAACAGGCTGACTGACAATCTGGAGCATCTGGTGTCACGCTTTATCGTAAATCCGGCAAGGCCAAATAGCGAACAATTAGTCCGCCGCCGTTAGATACTCCGTAAAATTTCTATCGGAAATGATATTGAGAGCACTGTATTAAAAGGTTAATTGTTTCATTTTCTCTTGAATGTTTTTGTTAAATAAAGGTAACTACTCGGTCGGTATTTTATTCTCCACTGAGTAGTTACCCATAAAGTTTGTATAAAACTAGTGCCTATTGCCGTGATATATTCAGACAACGAATTAAATTTTCCAGCGAATTTCTGGTGTTGCACTGTAGTTTAACATCCCCTTTTTTGGCTATTCCAATTTAGAATAACTGAATTTGCCATATTTTTAAGTTCCTTTTCATTCAATTTTAGGAGTTCCTTTGACCTCTTACCTGAAGACAGCTTTTTTACTTTTATTTTTGACAGATACGGTTTTATCTCAAATTCCGGCGTTTCCCGGTGCCGAGGGATCTGGCATGTATTCTGCCGGCGGCCGGGGTGGCACTGTCTATGAGGTAACAACACTCAACAATAGTGGTATCGGGTCTATCGTTGATGCAGTGAGCAAACCGAACAGAACCGTAGTATTCAGGGTTTCGGGAACAATTTTACTTAATGGTGTTATCCTGAAGCCAAAATCGAATATTACCATTGCTGGACAGACAGCCCCGGGAGATGGTATATGTATCAAGGGTCGAATGCAAATCACCAGTGGTGTTTCGAATATAATCATCAGATATATACGCATCCGAGTTGACGAAGGTGCAGCAAATTCTTCGGGCGACGGGATTGACATTGAAGATGGTAGTAATATTATTATCGACCATGTAACCGCATCCTATTCGCGTGATGAAGGAATATCCTGCCAGGAAACAACAAACAACATTACGGTGCAGTGGTGTTTGATCAGCGAGGCGCTGACATTTGAAAGTCATTCCTATGGTTCATTAATACGGGGAACAAATGGTCAAAAGAAGACTTACCATCACAACTTGTATGCTCATAATAATTCCCGCAACCCCCGCCCCGGTAATTACACGGCTACAACCACTGATTCTCTTGGCTTGTTTTTCGATTTCCGGAATAATGTTATGTACAACTGGAAAGGCAATGAACCGGGTTATAATGCAGATAAAACAACCACAAGCCGGTATAATTTTATCGGGAATGTTTGTATCCCGGGACCGGAATCGAACAGCGCGGGAAAACTTTTTAAAGAAGATGCAACTTCCGCTTACGGCTATTTTTCGGGGAATATGTTTAACGGTACTATACCGGTAGATCCTTATACACTTGTTAGTTTTAACGGTTTTACAAGCGCTCAAATTGCGGCTTATCAGTCTCGCGCTTACCTGCTGCCAATGCTTCCGGTAAGCACCACTTCGCCCGAGCAGGCAAAAACCGATGTCTTACTCTATGCCGGTGCCTGCCGTCCTTCGCGCGACATTATTGATACCCGGATAATTAATGATGTGGTAAACAAAACCGGCCATTCGATTTTTAATACCGCGGCGCAGCCCGAGGGTGGATGGCCCACGCTGAACTCACTGCCCGCTCCGGTAGATTCGGATCATGACGGGATGCCGGATGCATGGGAAACAGCACACGGCTTAAACCCTACTGACGCGGCAGACAGGAACAACGTGGGAACTGACGGTTACACCATGCTTGAAATATATATAAATACCCTTGCCGGAAATAACCCATTGGCAGTTTCTCCGGCATGGAACCGGGTTCCTGACAGACTGCACCTCGCGCAGAATTATCCAAATCCTTTTAACCCTGCAACAAATATTACCTATAAAATAATCAGCCCGGCTCTCATTTCCTTGAAAGTCTATGATGTGCTTGGAAATGAAGTAAGAATACTTGCTGAAGGTTACCGCAGTCCCGGTGTCTATTCCGTAACATTTGATGGTGAGGCATTACCGAGTGGTATATATATTTACAAATTGCAGGCAGGAGTGTTTCAAGAAGCACGAAAAATGATACTGCTGTGGTAATTGAGAAACAACGCTTAAAACCGTATGCAGGCATCACCCTATTTTTACAGATTAAAAATGGGGTGATGCTTTGTGTTTTTATTTTCTTTCAGAACATCAAATCTCATTGAGGATGTCAGGGATATTCCCATTTGTTTCACCTGCAAGCCGGGATTAAGGTTACATTGCATGACACCATTTACATAACCCATATAACTTTTACCAAACTGAGCCGTCTTAAGTAGTAACAAAAAGTCCGAGAAATACCTCATTTATTCACTTCATTGTTCTTTTTATTTATTTCGGATTTAAATGCCCGAATTGTTATTTTAATTGGTTTGAAAAATATACATTTACCGGAATTATGGCTTGGCGCGAACAAAAAAAATTTTTAGATGAGCTAAAGAAATTTGAACCCAAAATGTCTGAAATAGACCGGGATCAGTACAAGATGTTCGTCAAACGGGAAAAAGATGAAGAAGAACTTGATTCTTTATCGATGGGAAGGCTGCGTGAAATGCATGCCCGGTATTGCATACCCGCTCCGAAACGGGATTTTAATTCGCTTTTTAAATCGTAATTATTAATTAATTTTATTGTCTATTGAGGAAAGAATGAATTATAAACTACTCAACAGAATATTTGCAGTTGTTGTTACTGCTATCTCAGCAATCGTTTTTCTGATGACGGTTCAGCCGTCGGTTGCTTTTTGGGATTGCGGTGAATTCGCGGCTGCTTCATATTCACTTCAGGTGCCTCACCCGCCGGGCGCTCCCGGATTTTTGTTGATCGGCAAAATATTTTCGATGATACCTTTCGTTGAAAACATTGCGCTCAGGATTAACATTATGTCTGCTCTCGCCTCGGCCTTTTCTGTTTTCTTTCTGTATCTCGTTATCGTTAAGTTGATTGAGAACTACCGCGGCCGCGAACCGAAGAACACGCTTGATGCCTTAGTAACATACATTTCGGCTGCAATCGGAGCGCTTTCATTCTCGTTCAGTGATACCTTATGGTTTAGTGCTGTCGAATCTGAAGTATATGCTGTTAGTACCCTATTATTCGGCGCGATTGTTTATTTAATGATGCTCTGGAATGATAAAGCTGATCATAAAGATAATGAGAAGTATATCCTGATGATTGCTTACCTGATTGGTCTTTCAACAGCGGTGCACCTGATGTCTGTTCTTTCCATCATCTCCGTTGTCATGGTTATCATGTTCAAGAAATATGTTGATGATGACGCTGCTTTGAAGAAAACCGGTTATATCTTTTTAGGCCACTTCGCAGTACTTATGATTATTGCATTTGCATTATGGGCTGGCCAGACAGCAAATACCCCGCCAAGCGGAGAAGAGTATCAGAGCTTTGACTCCCGGTTTAAAATGATTTTCGCGGGTATCAGTGTTCTGGCAATTATCGCGTTCCGCAAGCAGTTGCTTAACAGAAATTCTTTCTACATGGCTTTCATTATCGGCGGTGTATCTCTTGTGATAACCTATCCCGGTATTGTTAAAGTACTACCCGGTTTATTAACTAAACTCTCCGGCGACAGTTCAACAGCAGCTACGGTAGCATTTTTTGCAATTTTTGCCGCTCTTGGATTTATGACTTATTATGGAATTAAAAACAAAAAACCAACGCTGCATCTGGCTTCGTTATCGATAATTTTTACATTACTCGGTTTTGCTACATACGCCATGGTAATTATCCGGTCTAATGTCGATACTCCGATGAATGAGAACGAACCAAACGACTTCCCTGAATTGGTATCGTATCTTAACCGCGAGCAGTACGGTGATTTCCCGACATTTAAACGCCGCTTTGCAACCGAACCTCATCAAATGGTTGTCTATAACGAATACACGAGTGATCTTGATTTCTGGTACCGCTATCAGATGAACCACATGATGACCCGTTACTGGTTATGGAACTATGCTGGCCGCGAATCATGGTATCAAGATTCAGGTGTTAACATTGCACCATTTAACGGGGTTGGGAACCTGCTTGGTAAAATTATCAATATTCATTTCGGTGGTGAAACAAAAGATTCGCTTTTTGGTATCCCGTTTATTCTCGGTTTGCTTGGTATTTATTTCCACTTCCGGAAAGATTGGAAGATGGCATCTATATTTATGGTTATGTTTATCTTCATGGGCTATCTTACCGCGTTCTATCAAAACCAGCAGCAGCCGCAGCCCCGCGAACGTGACTATTTCTATGTAGGCGCATTTTTTGTCTTCTCGATTTGGATAGGATTTGCCATCCGCGGTATCGTGGATTTCATCGAGCAGAAGTGGGCTGGACAGTCGTTTGCCAAACCTGCGGTGTACGCTACATTGGCATTTGGCATTATATTCGTCCCTGTGCGAATGGTACAAGCCAATTATCATACACATGACCGCTCAAACAATTTTGTGCCTTGGGATTACTCGTATAACCTTTTACAAAGTTGTGCCGCCGACGCATTGCTTTTTACCAATGGTGATAACGATACATTCCCTCTCTGGTACCTGCAGGATGTCGAAGGTGTCCGCCGCGATATCCGGATTGTTAACTTAAGCTTGTTAAATACCAACTGGTATATTAAACAGTTAAAAAATCTTGAACCATACGGGACGAAAAAAGTAAAGATAACCATTCCTGACGAGGTAATAGATCAACTCAGGCCGACCGAGTTTAACCCGCAGGTACTTTCTGTTCCGGTTTCAAAAGATGTTTTTGCTAAATTCGGCGTTACCGATTCAGCCATGCTGAATGCAGGCAAAATTACGTGGACAATGAACAATACTATGGAGTATCAAGGAATAAAAGGTATTCGTGTACAGGATGTTGTTACAAAAGATATTGTTGAGAACAACCTTTGGGAGCGTCCTATTTATTTCTCAGTTACCTGCACCGAAGACAGTAAAATCGGTTTGAGTGATTACTTGAAGATGGAAGGAATGGCAATGCGTTTAGTACCCGAAAAACGCAAGCCAAATGTTGAGTTTGTTAACGAACCCGTCCTCCGCAAGCAGCTGCTTGATGAACCTGCCGGTTATTCAAAGAACTATCAACCCGGACTCAAATTCCGCGGATTGAATGACCCGAACATGTTTTTTGATGAAAACCACGAACGGTTAACGCAGAATTATAGAAACTCTTTTATCCGGCTTGCATTGTACTATCAGAATTCCGGTACACCTCAAAAGGCACTTGAAATTCTTGATGCGATGGACAGAAAAATTCCTCGTAAAAACATCAGTATAGATTACCGTTTGTTATCGGATATTGGCGACTTGTATTTTGCCGCGGGCGGTAAAAAACAATATACCGAAATTTCTAAGGAAGTTGAAGCTGAAGCGTTGAAAAAGATTGATGAGAATCCCAAAGACGTGAGCAGCTATTATAATCCTTACCGGTTGCTATTGGAAATCTATGAAAAGCGCCCCGATTATGATAAGGCAATAAACGTGTTAACCCGTTTGTTGGTTTATTATCCCGAAGATCCGGGTATAAAGGCAAAGATAGATCATTACAAAGGCCTTAAATCAGGAGCCATTCCTCCGGAAACAGCCAAATAACATATTATAAAAAAAGCCGCCAAACAGGGCGGCTTTTTTTATGTACTTACAATTCATACTCAAGCTGTACATTAAAAAATCTTGAGCTCAGCACTTCAGGTATGCGGACTGGGCGTGGAATATTAATAAACACCTGTACAAACTGAAATCCGGCATAGTTATATGTGTTAAATACGTTTAGCACTTCGGCGGTTATATGCAGTTTCTGCTTTTTATAAACCTCGTACTCAACCGAGCAGCCCATATCTGCCCTCATATACAAAAAATGCTCGCCCGGGCTGTTCATATCAACCGACATAAGATACTTTTTGCTGGGCTCATCATAAGCGATACTCCTGTTATAATACAATTGCCCGGTACCAACTTGCAGGCGTGTATGCACCTGCCAGTTTCTGTGCTTTTTAATTCTATCCTGTAAAAAGAATAACAGCGAATGTGTCTGATCGGTTAATCTCCGCTGATAACTACCTCCTGACTTTGGGCGTTCCTGTGTTGAAAGATAGCCGTATCCTAACCAGCTTTGTATCCCTTCAACTATTTCTCCTTGGAACATTGCATCGACACCATACGCGTACCCCTCGTTGGAGTTCGTCCCGGTATAGATTATTTTTTGCCCTTCCGTGTAATAGGGAATAAGCTTATCAAGTGCTTTGTAATAACCCTCAAGGCGGAATGAAACGTTTGGCTTGAATTTATTTTCCCAGCCAAGCGAGTAATGAACTGCCAATTGTGATTTTAAGGGAACTTTATTTAAGCGGTTTTCCAAATAATATGGAGGCTGATAATAATAACCCCACCCGGCGAATAACTTGTTGCTCATATTAACAATCCACGTTGCTTGCATCCGGGGGCTCAATAACACTTCTCCGGTAATTTTAGCGTAGGTTACCCGTGCACCCGCGTTAAACTCCCAGTTAATGGCAGGCTTGTATGTATCAATAAAGAAGAAGCTGAATTCATCCGGATAAAATATTCGGTTGTCTTTCCGGAAAATGGCATTATCAACCAAGTTCGAGGCACCCGTATCCAGAGACGATTCATTAACTCTATCGTACACTTTTTTCCATTTTCCGGAAACGCCAGCCGTTAGGCTGTGCAGTGAGTATTCTTT
>JACPGF010000370.1:5868-6498 GCA_016182615.1 Ignavibacteriales bacterium | reverse complement strand
TTTTAATTAGATTTAATTATCTGATTAAAATTATGCTTTTTTTTATTTTTCTCCAAAAAAAAATTAAAATAAAAATTTTTTATCCGGCATTAAAAAATAAACCGTATGCCCTTATTACTTAATAAAGGCTTGCATCCCTGCATCTCAGTAACAAAAATTGACGTACTATGCTCGAAAAACTTTACTTACATAACTTTACGCAGTGATAGCTGAGCATAATAATTTTTTTAAGTGACCATACTTATTCCCTATTTTTACGTACCGGAAAAAATTATTTTATAATTTGAGGCTCTTTATGGATATTAAAAACAAGACCATTCTTATTTTAGGAGGCTGGGGTTTAGTTGGCAATGTAGTTGCCCGCAAACTGATTGCTGAAAAACCCAAACGCATTATTACCACCTCCTTAAAAAAAGAAGAAGCTCTCGACCACGTTGCTACACTTAAAAAAGAATTCCCCAAGCTGCCAAAAGACTATTTTATCCCCTGGTGGGGTAATATCTTAGTCAGGGAAAAATACAAAGACATCAGCCGTACGGAACTTCTTGAAAATCCCGAGTCAAGAAAGATAATGTTAAAAGATACTCTTGACGAGCTTGATGCAGATACACTCAAAAACTCAGCTTTATA
>JACPGF010000370.1:0-5837 GCA_016182615.1 Ignavibacteriales bacterium | reverse complement strand
TCAATACTGCCACCGGAATAGCCTATCAGGACATATATACAACTTATAAACAAATAAAATATAAGATTGAAAATAAACCGAAAGTCGATGATATAGTTGCGGAGACAGAAAAACTACTTTGTACGGTTTATATACCGCAGCTTATCCGCCATATACAAATTTTATATAATTCAATGCACGATTCAAAAACAGAGATTTACTTTAAGGTCGGCACAAGCGGTACCGGAGGAATGGGGTTAAACATTCCATACACTCATAGTGAAGAGCGGCCTTCGCGGGTTCTTTTAAGCAAATCGGCAATTGCAGGGGCGCATACCCTTCTGTTATTCCTTATGGCTCGCACACCCGACACAGCCATCACGAAAGAAATTAAACCAGCTGCAGCTATTGCATGGAAAAAAATTGAATTCGGCAGTGTTAAAAAAAGGGGTAAAGAAATAGAACTTTTAGATATACCCGTTGAGGCATCGGTTAAACTGGGCAATACCTTCCAATTCACCATGGAAAATCCATTAAAGAAGACCGGCAAACCGTTAAAATCAATATATATTGACACCGGTGAAAATGGTATTTTTTCGCGTGGTGAATTTGAGGCCATCACTGCTCAAAAACAAATGGAGTTTGTTACCCCCGAAGAAATTGCTGAAAACATTATTTTCGAGATAAAGGGCGGAAATACCGGCCATGATGTTATTAACGCTCTCGATAATGCTTCCCTGCATCCAAGCTACAGGGCTGGTTATCTGCAGCATTTCGCCGTTAATAAACTTGCTGAACTTGAAAAGATTAATGACACACACAGCATTGCATTCGAAATGCTCGGACCGCCAAAACTCTCCAAATTGTTATATGAATTGCATTTGTTGAGGCTTATTGCCGGTACGATGAAAGAAATTGTAAAACTGCCTGCAGAAAATCTTTCTAAATCAATAACTCAGCTTATTCAGGATAATAATCAGCTGCGCTCTGAAATAGTTTCCATTGGTTTAGCGGTACTAATGCCCGATGGTAAAACACTCATCAGAGGTAATGAGCTAAAAATACCTGTAAGAACAGGCGATGATATAGTTCCATTAGACCCGAAAAAAATAGATTTTTGGGCTAATGATGGTTGGGTTGATCTAAGGACTGCGAACATAAAGGCTTGGCAAAAACGGCTTAAATTGCTTATGAAAGAGGCTTAGTCTATCCCCCAAAGCGATACTAGTTCACAGCATGTACGTAATAAATCTTACTGGAATAATTTTGAAGAAGTCAGCCTTGGCCGGGTTGTTTCCTGGCTGTTCATTCATGAAGAAAAAGGAAATAGAATGAAGGATTGATTTGTCAACCATTTCAAAAGCTGTCTGTAAACGGATACAGGCAGCTTTTTTTTGTTGGTATCGTTTAATTAAGCACCACAAAAGCCTGACGCAAGATAATTATCCCTACCCGAAAGAATTATTTGTGATTGCCCCCATATTGAATTACATTGCCACTTCCTATCTTTTTATGTGTGTTACGAGTAAACCAAATAATTAATTAATTTGCGAGGGTGCTATGCGTGTTCTTTGTCTATTTCTATTATTGTCCTTGAGCAGTATTTACGCTCAGGTTTGGCAAGGGTCAACAATCAATCCGCCGTACCGATTAAATTCGGTTGACTATAGCGGAGATATCGGGTATGCGGTGGGAGAATCAGGTGTCGTATTTAAATCGACAGATTTTGGCCGCACTTGGAGTTTGCTCCGTACCGGGCAACCAACGGAATGGCTGAATTCTGTAGATATTCACGGCAGTGACATTTGGGCAGTCGGTGAAAACGGACTCATTATCAAATCAACGAATGCCGGTAGTACATGGAGTTATATTGTTCTAAATACCACTGAAAATCTGCAGGAAGTTTATTTTAGCGGTGATGTCGGCTATATCGCTGGATATAATAGTACACTGCATAAAACAACAAATTCTGGCAGTACTTGGACTAAAGTTAATTTCAACAGCAGTAGTTATCAAATTACATCCGTCCGTTTCGGAACAGATTTATTCGGTGCCCTTTCTACTGCTGGCGGAATTGGACAAATACTTGTGACGGAAAACGGCGGCGCGGGTTTTCTTCCTTTGACGGTACCAAATATTGGGGCAATATTCAGCCTTGCAGTTCCTAACGATAACGTTATTTACGCTGCCGGAGAAACCGGTATTATTAAATCAACAAACCGCGGTCTTACCTGGCAAAACCTGACGTTAAATCTAAGCGGATACATTTATGGAGCTGATTTATTTTTTTACGATACACAGAACGGAATTGTGGTTACTAATGGCGGCATGGTATATAGAACAACCAATGGTGGAGCCTCTTGGACCTACGAAACCGTATTTACAACCGGTACCGGCACCGCATTAGCATTTTACAGTAATGATCTGGAACATATAAATATTGTTGGTTACGGTCAGAAACAAAGTTGGTACAGGAACCCGCCCATTCAGATATCGATAGACAGTTCTTCTGCTTATGTGCGGGACACGCTTAAAGTTGCCGTAAGGGTCAGTTTCCCTTCTGCTTACAGAGCATTTTCATTCCAGTTATATACAAGCGGTTATGCAAACAGGTTAAATTTCCTTTATGCAAAACCAGCAACAGGCACTTTGATTGGTTCTGCAGGCTGGGGCTTTTTTTCCAATTCTATCGACAATAAACTGCGTTTTATTGCATATGGCTCTGATTCAATTTGGAATAACGGGATACTGACTTACCTTTATTTCAAAACTCCTGACACTTTAACTGCATCTACAGATTCCATCACCATCGTTATAGACTCGGCATATTTTAACACCGGAGATTATCCAGTTGTCCTTAAAAACGGAAAGGTGACTCTCAAACAAAAGACTCCCGGTGATGTTGACTTGAATGGTTTGATACAGGCATACGACGCTTCACTTATACTCCGGCATCTTGTTGGAGCGATTGTACTCAATCCGGATCAATTGATGAATGCTGAAGTAACTAATGACAATACCTTAAGTGCACTTGATGCCTCAACCATAGCCCGCTATGTCGCAGGATTGATCCCCACATTGCCATGGTTAGGCAACTTTCTTGCGGCTGGCACACCGGAAATGAATGATATAAATATTCAGGCTGGTCAGATTTTTTCTGTTCCTATCTATCTATTGCAATCCACCAATATCCTTTCATTCGAGGGGAAGCTCAATTATGACGAAGAATTATTCGATTTCATCGGGCTTGAGTTTTCCAGCCAGTTTACCGGCTCTATAAAAGACTATAGCCAAACAACCGGAAGTGTGCTTTTCGCGTTATCGGCTTTAGCCGGAAGTGAAGTAATTGCCACAGAACCGCTACTGAAACTGAAACTCCGGTTAAAAGCAAATGCCAGCTTTGCAGGATCATCAGTAGTCGAACTGCAGTCATTGAGGTTAAATGAAAATACTCAGTTGGTAAATTCTGCAAGAACCCGGTTATTTTTAGTAACAAGCATTGATAAGGATAATGAAAAACCAGTTGAATACTCGTTACAACAAAACTATCCGAACCCATTTAACCCCACTACAAGGATAACTTTTGGATTGAAGGATAAATCAACCGTTTATTTGGCGGTGTTTAACCAGTTGGGAGAACAAATTGCCCTGCTTGCCCATGGAGATTTTGATGCCGGTACGCATGAAGTTATTTGGAATGCCACTGGTCAGACCTCAGGTATATATTTCTGTAAGTTGGTAACTGAAAAGTTTTCATCAGTTAAAAAACTCATTCTCATCAAATAGTCTGTAATTCTATAAAGGGCTGCTTTACAAATAAATAGAGCAGCCTTTTTTTATAACTTCTCAGCTTAGGTAAAATAAAGTGGAGTTTTGCTGTTTAACTATAATTATCAGCTTAAGAAGTCCAGCGAAATTTTTATGATCTAACCTCAGACTTTAGTCTGAGGTTTAAATAACCACTAAGTATCAGGCTTTAGCCGCTAAATTTTACTTATAATTTCAAATCAATATTCAGTGGCTAAAGCCTGTATTTAGATGAGAACTATTATAGAGATGAGCTGAGTAGTTAACATTTTTTTATGGAAATAGACTTTATAATAATTGCATTTATCTTTAAGTTATGGCTTCAATTACTAACATCAATACGTAAATAATGAATTTGATTGCACAATTGACCTCAAAACTAAAGTGCTGTTATACTCCTTGTATTTATAAAACTCCCGTAGGGTGGTTGGTTATTTTTTTCAGTTTAGTTATTTGCGGAGCAGGTTTTCCACTCGAACCCGGAAAAACTCTCAGTATGTATCTGCATCAACAATGGCAGGTACGCGACGGTTTACCACAAAATACCGTAAACTGCCTGATGCAAACACGGGACGGGTTTATCTGGATGGGAACACATGAAGGTTTGGTGCGGTTTGATGGTAAGCGGTTTCTTTCTATCAATTCAAAATCTGTCCCTATTTTAAAAAGTAACCGAATTTCTGCTCTCTGCGAAGATAAGAATGATGCAATTTGGATTGCTACATTCGGTGCGGGAATATACAAACTGTACAACGGTGTATTAACGCGGGTACCTCTCGAGAAAGGGTTTGAAAAACAAAAAATCGTTTCCGGGCAGTTTTTTACCGATAAAAACGGTTTTATATGGGGAATCAGCCACGAAGGATACCTTCTGATTAATAAAGATAGTGTTTTTAATGTTTATCCGAATGCCCAGCATCCATTGACGGGGTTTTATTTAGTACCGGATAATAATTATGGCATGGTACTGCAACGCGGGGCAAAAGTCTATTCACTCGCTTTATCACACTCCGGGAAGTTTTCCGACCTGAATGTAATCACCATACATCCTTTTAATAAACAACAACAATTCCTGAAAATAGCACCCTCGTTTAGCGGAAACGCTTACCTTATTTATAGAGATATGGCAACTGAGTTGAATTCAGGGAAAAAAATACCATTTACATACACTGCAAAACACGGGAACGCATTTTATATTGATTCACGTGACAATATTTGGTACCGGGTACCCAACTTATACCGTTACGAGCAAGGAAGATTAGATTCCCTGCAAGATATATCCGGATTTACCAACAAGTTAATTCTTTCCATTTTGGAAGGTCGTGAGGGAGAGATTTGGATTGGTACGGATAACACAGGATTACATAAGCTTTCAGATACAAAATTTACCACATTCACAAAGCAGAACGGATTGCAAGGTGATATTATTTGGAATGTCTGCGAGGATATCAATGGTTCAATCTGGGCTTCTTCTCTTCAGGGTTACGTGGCTAAAATTGACAACTTGCAAATAAAAAATATTTTCATTAGTAATGATGTCAGGAGGAAAGGATTTGCCGGCATATATCCCGGAAGGGATGGAACTGTTTTTACAACTTATTACTATTTATACGGCATTTTGCATGAAAAGACCCGCAGGCTTTTTGGAAAATATAACGATAAAATACGGGACTTTCAATCGATGTTTCAAGATAGAGAGGGGAAACTCTGGGTAGGTACGGAACGGCAGGGTGTATTTTATGAAAAAAACGGCGAATTGGTAAACATAACTTTTAAAGATGGCTTATCGAGTAACTATATAAGCTGTATCACTCAGGATCATTCCGGAACAATTTGGATAGGCACGCAATCAGGATTATACAAAATCAGTAACGGAAAACAAGTTGGAAGATATACCGAGAGTGAAGGGTTACCAAATAATTGGGTGCGAACAATTCACGTGGATGACGACGATGGGTCTCTCTGGCTGGGAACGGAGAATGGTTTAAGTCACTTTTATAATGGTAAATTTATCAATTATACAACCGCCGATGGCTTATTTAACAACGTAT
>JACPGF010000363.1 GCA_016182615.1 Ignavibacteriales bacterium | reverse complement strand
GCGATAGTTGTCGGAATCAATCTTTTCCGTGCAAGCGCAGTTGATGCTAATAGAAACGGTGTTATTTCAGATTTGAATAACTTAGCCGCGATGGCACAACAGTATTATAAAAAACCTGCAACACTTGGTGGTGGAGGCAATTCTTTCGTCGGGTTTGCAATACCAACAGGTTTAGGCTCAAATGCTAATGGCACCTATACCATCAGTACGGCAGGAACAGCTACTACAATCGTATTTCAAGGAACAGGTACAGAAAATGGTGATAACGGAACCTCCGGTATTGTTCACCGCGCTACTGTTACTGCTACTGCAATTACGATTGCAAAAACTAATTAACAGTATTTTAAGAGGCTATCTTTAAAATTTTTTCTTTATTCCGGTAATAGAATACAGTTTTTTAGATAACCTCTTTTTTTTAATCAGGTAATTTATATGGGCCAACAGCAACTTCTTTTAATTGTACTCGGGGTAATAATTGTAGGGATTGCAATTGTGGCTGGCATTAATCTTTTTCAGGCAAGTGCAGTTGACGCGAATAGAGATGCCGTTATTGGCGATTTGCAGCATATCGGGCATTTAGCACAGGCGTATTACAAGCGCCCTACCAACTTTGGCGGCGGTGGAAACTCTTTTGTTGGTTTTTCCATTCCCTCAACAATCGCTTCTTCTGCCAATGGCACTTATACTGTTTCAACCGCAGGAACAGCCACGCAAATCATTTTCCAGGGTGTAGGTACTGAACTTGGTGACAATGGAAGTTCCGGTGTTACGTACCGTATTACCGTGCAATATAATCAGGTGCCGTCTGTCGTAAAAGTAAATTAAGTTCTCCCTCCCCGTACTTTCTTCAGGGTAACTCTAAGTTTGACTTGTTGTTACATCCTCATCTTTCACTTATTTTATGTAATAATTTCTATAAAGATATTAAAATTAATATCTCAGATTTTGTTATATTATCGTAAAAAAAAGCTTCAATATATAGAATATGGTAGAATGTCGATTCGTTGCAGAAAATTCTGCAGGTAAGGTAATTAGCGGCTCAATAACAGCTGAGTCTATGAGAGAGGCGAAGAAAAAAATTTCGTCACTCGCTGATAAAAATCGGCTTACTGTAAAAAAAATAGAAAAAAAAGCATCTTGGTTATACACCGCTTCGAAGGGTAAAGAAAAGCCAATAAAAGGGGAGCAAAAAGCTTTTAGCAAACAGGAAGTTGTTGATGCTCTTAACAGAATGGGTTTTGATAAAATTGCTGTTAACAAAAAATTATTGGATTATACTTCAAAACCGCCTGAACAAGAAATTGTTAATTTTGTGAAGATAAGTGCCGAACTGATGGATCAGAAACTTCCATACGGCGAAATAATGAACCTTCTGATTAACGACACCCAGAACAAAACCCTTAAAGAAACCCTGCGTGATATAAACAACGAATTAAAAAAGGGTAGTGACAGCCAGACCGTGTTTCTCCGCTATCAGGGCGTGTTTGGTAAGTTTACAGCCTATATGCTCGGTCTTGCCTCTAAAAGCGGTAACATGACCGAGATTTACAAAGCAACCGCCAAGTTCTTGGAACGTCAGCAGGAGTTTAAAAAGAATCTCCGCAGCGCGCTCATCAGTCCCGCGGTAACTATTCTGGTTCTGTTTCTTGCTGTGTTATACTATGTTGGGTATATCTTTCCCGAAACTGCAAATTTATTTGTAAAATTTAAAATACCACTTCCACCAATGACGGCTGCAACCCTTAGTATCAGCGGCTGGCTAACTGATAATATCGTGTATATCCTCGGAGTGGTTATCGTGCCGATAGTTGCTGCCAACCGTTTTTTTTCGACAACAAAAGGAATGCTGGTAAAAGACCAATACATGCAAAAAATGCCGCTGCTTGGCAATATTATTCACAAAACAAATATTGAAGTTTTCTGCCGGGTATTTTACACCCTCTATAGCGGCTCTGCCGAAAGTATAGAACCAATTAGGATTGCTGCCGAAGCTACCGGCAATACCTATTTCGAGTCTAAAATAAAAAATATCGCGATACCATTGATGATCAAACGAGGC
>JACPGF010000038.1:1904-8386 GCA_016182615.1 Ignavibacteriales bacterium | reverse complement strand
CTGGGAATACAGGAAAAAGAATACTATCGCTGTTGCTTCATTTGATGGCGGCAATAAACATAATGCAATTCCACGTGAAGCTTTTGCAGTTGTTGTTGTTCCTAACGAGGATAAGCAAAAACTTGAAGACTTTGTTGCTTCTTTTAATACTATGGTAAAAGCTGAAAATGCAACAAAGGAGCCAAACCTTGTTGTTAGTGCAGAAGCTCATTCTTTACCTGAATCTATAATTGAGAATAAAGTTGTTGTACAGCTGCTCAATACACTATATGCTTTACCGCATGGTGTTATAAAAATGAGTGCCGACATTGAAGGATTAGTAGAAACTTCCACGAACCTTGCTGTAGTAACTACGCGTGAGGATTCCTTCCTTATTGTTACCAGTCAAAGAAGTTCAGTGGCTTCGGAAAATGCCGACATCGTTTCTGAAATTCTTGGCATTTTCAAAAAAGCATATAGCGATTTGTTTGGTAAGGAGCCTGAAGTTAAAGCAATTCACGCGGGCCTCGAATGTGGTATTATTGGCGAAAGATATCCTGAATTGGATATGATTTCCTGTGGGCCAACCATGTTCGGAGTTCATTCACCTGATGAAAGGTTAAATATTCCATCGGTAGAACCATTCTTTAACTTGCTGAAAACTGTTCTCGCCAGAATAACAGCATAATTTTTCTTCGGGCCCGGCGAAGACCGGGCCCGGTTCTTTTTTATTCAAAATTGAGAATTGTGATGACATTGCAGAAAAATCCCCCTTCCTCATTATTCCGTTGGTCAATCTGGTTAGTAATTTCTTTAGCTATGTTTGGCAACTACTATATCTATGACAGCGTCAGCCCATTGGCTGATTTATTAAAAGTACAACTCAATTTTTCTGATTCGGATATAGGTTGGCTTAATGCTATTTATAGTATCCCCAATATTATTATGGTTCTTATTGGAGGAGTAATTATTGATAAAATAGGTACCAGAAAATCCGTAACTATATTCACTTTTCTAATTTTCTTGGGTGCGGTTTTAACCGCTTTGTGGGGAAATTTTTATACAATGGCTGCTGGCAGATTGATTTTTGGTCTTGGTGCTGAATCAATGATAGTTGCTATCACTACAATAATTGCACGATGGTTCAAAGGAAAGGAATTATCTTTTGCGTTTGGATTAAACTTGACCGTGGCCCGATTCGGCTCCTTTCTCGCACTGAACTCGCCAACTTGGGGTAGGAACTTATTTGATCATTGGCAAAATCCATTGTGGGTAACAGTAATAGCCGGAACCACTGCATTCGTTTTTATTTTAATTTATTTTGTAATGGATGTTTATGCTGTTAAGAAATTTGACTTACCAATAGAAGGTCAACAGGATAAAATTGAACTAAAAGATATATTTAAATTTAGCAAGAGTTTTTGGTACATTTCAGCACTTTGTGTTACATTTTATTCAGCTATGTTTCCCTTTCAAACATTCGCAATTAAGTTTTTTCAGGAAGCGCACGGAACAAGTAGGGAAGTTGGTGGTAATCTTTCCAGTTTACTGACTCTTTCAGCTATGATATTCACACCACTGTTTGGATTGCTATCCGATAAAATAGGTAAAAGATCGTATCTTATGATGTTTGGAGCCCTGTTAATAATACCAGTATATTTAATAGTTCCTATGTCTATGATGGGTATAGCTTTTTCATTGATCCCAGCAGTAATGTGGCCTTCAGTTGCCCTTATTGTTGAAGAAGCAAAATTGGGCACTGCCTATGGATTAATGACTATGATCCAAAACATAGGACTGGCTGCATTTAATTTAATTATTGGCTATGCAAATAAGTTTTCCAATGCGGGACCGGATAATCCGCAAGGATATACTGTTGGGATGTGGATATTTTCGATTCTGGGTTTTTCCGGCTTGTTTTTTGCTTTTTTGTTGAAGAAAACAGAAAAGACCACTAAAGGGTATAGCTTAGATGCACCAGGGAAATAGCTAACAAAATGCGGTTTGCAGCAATTTTTGTCATTGTTTTTCAGATATCCACTTTTAGCCAAGAATTTGGTTTTGGTTGCTTTGGTCTATTAGGCGGATTCGTGGGTTACGAGATGCAAAACTATGAACCCGCCGGGTTAAACTCGTACATTGATTCATATAATACCTATTATCAGGATAGTTTGCAGGCACCATTGGGAAAATTCCGCCAATTACGGGGTCTGCGGCTTGGCGTTAATTTCTTCCGGCATAGTTTTTCAGGGTTACTGTTTACCCTAAAAGGACATTACAGTACGCTCAATGAAAAAAACAAGGCAACAAGATTACTTTCGGATAATACAAAAAGTATTTTTAATACCGAGATGAGACTACAAGAGATCGGATTGGGTTTCGATATAGGCATGCCTATTACGGAAGAATTAAATTGGAAACTTTTTGATGCAACTTTTATTTACTATAAGGCTACTTTTACTTCGGAACTAAATACTTCAAAAGGAACCCGTGATAACATGTCATTTACTAACAAGAACAACTTAATTACCTATGGGTTGGGAAGTGGTTTTATTATGAATGTCATCCGTAATTATGTTAGCTTGGAGGGAACGGTATCGTATGTTAACCTGATAGTTGTTGAAATGGAAACGGGTGATAAAGTGAGAATAACCAAGCCTGTAACAAACGAAATAATCGGTACTAAAATTATTAAAAGCGGAGGGATAAACCTCCTCATTCAATTAAATATTGGTTTACCAATGTAAAGGAATATTATGATTAAATTAAGTGCACTCGATAAAGCGGCTGAAATTGCCATTGTAAAATGCATGGGTACTAAACCAAAAGAATCAATACTGGTTATTAGTGATGAAACGAAACGTGAAATCGGTTTGATTTTATTCGATAATGCAATAAGACTTGGTTATAAAACTTTGTATGTTGAGATGAAACCGGGAAAAACAAATGGAGAAGAACCACCTGCAGTTATTGCTGATTTAATGAAAAAATATGATGTGGTTTTCTGCCCGACTGCTGCATCACTTACCCATACAGCTGCCAGAAGAGAAGCCTCGGCTTTGGGTGCACGGGTTGCAACATTTCCCGGCATCACCGCTGAAGTTATGATACGTGGGCTGAATGCCGATTATGTTAAAATAGCCGACAGATGCCTTAAAGTAAAAAAGGTACTCGAAAAAGGCAAAATGATACGGGTAACTACTGCTCTCGGCACGGATATATCATTTAGCATTCAGGGCAGAACAGTTCATGCCTCTAAAGGCTTGTTTCATAAAAAAGGGGAGAGCGGTAATCTTCCAACCGGAGAAACATATCTGGCACCTGTTGAGGGCACTGCCAATGGTGTTTTTTATGTTGACGGCTCAATGGCAGGACTCGGACTCATCGAGAATGTCAATCTGAAAATTGAAGTAAAAGATGGTTTCGCCACCAAAATAACCGGTGGAAATAACGCGAAAAAATTGACTAAAATGCTGTCTGCTGCCGGGCCAAATGCTTTTAATATTGCTGAGTTTGGTGTTGGAACAAATGACAAAGCAAAGTTAAGCGGTGTATTGCTTGAAGATGAAAAAGTAATGGGTACAATTCATATTGCTCTTGGTAACAATAAATCCATGGGCGGCAATGTTGATGTACCGATTCATTTAGATGGTGTTGTAAAATCACCTACCGTTTATATGGACGATAAAATTATAATGAAAAACGGTAAGTTATTAATCATCTAAACTAAAATGATTTTTTAACAGATCATAACCGGATTTACTAACGGGCAGCTTATGCCCGTTTTTTAATGTTAAACTGTATAAGTCTTTGCCGTTACGTAGTATTTCATCAATCCAGTTCAAATGTACCATGTATGAACGGTGAACACGGAAAAAATACTTGGAATCAAGGCGCTGTTCCAAATCTTTTAGAGTTGTTTTTTTGAGGTACTTTTTTGATGTCGTTGTTATAAGAGCATAGTCATCTTGTGCTTCAATCATAATAATTTCATCAGTGGGAATAATGAGTATCCTGCCGGTTTCCTTTACAATCAACCGGTTTTTTTCGTTTTCTCCGTGATAGAAGAAATTTTCGTTTGATTTTTTATGATGCTCTTTTATTAATAGACGCTCTTTTGTTTTTGTTATCGCGTCTGCAAAACGCTGCTCGGAAAATGGTTTCATCAGATAATCCGTTGCATTTTCATTAAATGCCTGTATCGCGTATTCATCATAAGCGGTAACAAAAACTATAACGGGGCGCTCATCTAACATTTCCAGTAATTCAAATCCGTTAATTTTTGGCATTTGAATATCGAGGAACAATACATCCGGCTTAGTTTCCTGCAAAAGCTTAAATGCATCAAATCCATTGGCAGCTTCGCCAACAATAGAAAACTCAGGAAATAGCTCGAGCCTTTTTTTAACTATTTCCCTTGCTAAAAATTCATCATCAACAATAACTGTGGTAAACATTATTTTTCCTTTAATGGAATAAACACATGTACTTTAAATAAATACTCGGTCGCTTCAATACTTAACAAGTTATCCATGTTATACATAATCTGCAAACGGTTCCGTGTATTTTTCAATCCAATGCCGGTATTATCCTTTTTATCAGCCTTGTTACCGCCTTCAAGTTCATTCTCGATGGAAATTTTCAGAAATCCATCTGCTATTGTACTGGAAATACACAATTCAACAGTACTAACCGCCTGATATACACCATGTTTTATAGCATTCTCGATAAGAGGTTGCAATATTAAGGCGGGAACCGGTAACGGTAAAGTTTCCTCGTCACATTGGATATGCAATTGCAATTTATCCATGAACCGCAGTTTTTCAATTGATAAATAGTGTTCTACTGCATCTATTTCATCCTTGAGAGGGATTATAGAATTAAAATCATGTTTCAATGAAAAACGGAAAAACTCCGAGAGTTTTATGAGCATCGTTTGGGCAGCAACTGCATTGATGTTTATGAGAGAAACAATTGAATTTAAACTATTAAAAAGAAAGTGCGGATTGATTTGATAACGGAGATTTCTTAACTCCGCTTCCTTCAGCATCGCGTGCATCTTTGTTTCCTGTATTTCACCTTCTATCGTGCTGTTGTAGTAGATGAGCGCGTAATTAATGGACTGCACGACCAAATAAAGGAAATACCAAATTAACCAGCGCCACAGAAAGGAAGATAGAGTGGTCAAGTGAAATTCACTGGCACTGCTGACAAAAGAAGTTATTCCGAGATGTAAAATAGTAATCGTTAGGTTAATAATACTTGCAGCGAGCAGATGAATGCCGATGAAACGGCTGATGCGCACAACCCTAAACTCGATGTAAGCCGCGGAATATGGCAGTGCAAATGTAACCCCGATATAGATACTGGTATTTAACAGTGCCTCATATAAGGCTGTTTGAAGGGGTATTTTTACCTGATAGTACAAGTATAAAAAACTGATAGCTCCCGCGAAAAGCACTACTATTCCCGGGAACCATCTATTACTATTTTTGCTTGATGTTTGAAACATACTTTAACGCATTTTCAGTTCACCGCCACCAAAAATAACCACACCCTTTATTTTTAAAACTTTAGTTGGATCTTGTACAAGATTAGGGTCACGCCTGAATTTTTGAGAGAATCCGCCAAATATTGGGACAACATCAATAACTATTTTCCAATCCTGCGGCACCCTAATTTCGCAGCCGCCAAAAATTGCGACTATGTCCAGAACATTTTCACCCGGACCCAGTTTGCACTCTGTCAAATCTATTTCCATTCCACCAAAAACAGCTAAAATATTACCGCCGACAAAATTGTCAGATTGCACATATCTTTCACCGCCGCCAAAAATTGCCACTTCATCTAATCGATCTTTATTCCCCTTTCTGCGAAAAATAAGTAATGAGCCGAGTCCAATAAGAACCATTGGAACGATTATCTCATTATTAAAGTAAATTCCCGGGAAAACCCGTTTTAGCAAGAAAATCCCACCGATAACTATCAATATGATACCAAAGGTATTGTTCCGCGAATTGATCAGATTTACCACTCCAATAACGATTAGCAGCGATGGCCAGGAGATGAAAACATGCCTCAGCTCATCGGAAATAACATTAAAGGTAGAAAGAAGGTAAAAAGCGCCAATTACAATAAAAAGTACGCCGACCAGTGTTCTACCAGAAAATAATTTTTTCTCTTCCATAAAATTTCCTATATTTTTTATGTTCTCAATATAGTTTCCGCGCGTCAGATTCACAATCATTTATCGGTCAAACCGCCATTCTGGTCGGTAAAAAAAATATAAAATTTAATTTTGAATTGTATCATCGAATAGATACTTTCGTAAGCAAAATTCCCAAGGATTATAACTAAAACTGATACCATGAAAATAGACAGAATTTTTACCCAAAACCTCGCCCATCCTTACGAAAATATTCAATTTGAAAAACGCACCTCCGAGATAAAGAACCCTGACGGTTCTACGGTCTTCAGGATGGATAATGTCATGGTACCGGCCT
>JACPGF010000038.1:0-1811 GCA_016182615.1 Ignavibacteriales bacterium | reverse complement strand
CTAAAAGAAAAGATGAGGCTGGTGTACCCGAGTGGCTGCAGCCCGCGGAAATTGATTTTGATACAATGAATCAGTTGGCTCCAAATGAAAAATACGGGGCTGAACATGACAGCAGACAAGTATTTCACCGTTTGGCTGGATGTTGGACTTACTGGGGATGGAAGGGTAATTATTTTAATACTGAAGAAGACGCAAAAGCATTTTATGACGAAATGATGTATATGCTTGCCAATCAAATTGCTGCGCCTAACAGCCCGCAGTGGTTCAACACCGGATTAAACTGGGCATACGGCATCACAGGGCCTTCACAAGGGCATTATTATGTTGACTTTGAAACCGGTGAGCTCGTTCAATCAAAAGATGCTTATACGCATCCGCAGCCCCATGCATGCTTTATTCAGTCGGTTAATGATGATCTGGTTAATTCCGGCGGAATCATGGATTTATGGGTTCGGGAAGCACGTTTGTTTAAATATGGTTCGGGAACCGGTGCTAATTTTTCTGACATTCGTGGTGCTGATGAGCCGTTAAGCGGCGGCGGACGCTCTTCAGGACTGATGTCTTTTCTTAAAATTGGTGACCGCTCTGCTGGCGCTATTAAGTCCGGTGGAACAACTCGCCGTGCCGCAAAGATGGTGTGTCTTGATTTAGACCACCCCGATATTGAGGAATTTGTTAAATGGAAAGTTACCGAGGAAGAAAAAGTTGGTGCTTTAGTGGCAGGTTCTCAGGCATGTAACCAACATCTTAATGCCGTTATGACTGCTTGTTTTCAAGAGCATCCTGAAAATGACCAGTTTAATCCCAAATTAAACCTAAAACTGCAAAAAGCTATTGCTGTTGCCCGCAAGTCCCGCATTCCACAGAATCTCATCGAACGTGTTATTCAATTAGCTAAAATGGGGTACACTTCAATTGAATTTCCCGTGTTTGATGTTGACTGGAATTCAGAAGCATACGCAACGGTTTCAGGGCAAAATTCCAATAACTCCATCCGGGTTACAAATGAATTTATGGAAGCAGTATTAAAAGATACAGAATGGAACCTGTACTGGCGTACTGAAAAAAAGAAAGCCAAAAAAGAAAACCGCGCTCCTAAGCCATGTAAAACTTTAAGCGCACGGGCTTTTTGGGATGATATTGCCTATGCTACCTGGTCTTGTGCTGATCCCGGGATACAGTATCACAGTACCATTAATGAATGGCATACTTGTCCTGAAGACGGTGAGATAAAGGCATCGAATCCATGCAGCGAATACATGTTTCTTGATAATACAGCATGTAATCTTGCTTCCATCAATATGGTTAAATTCTACAACGAAACGACAACACTTTTTGATATAGCACAGTTTGAGCATGCTTCCAGATTATGGACAATAATTCTTGAAATTAGCGTAACGATGGCGCAGTTCCCGAGTAAAGAAATTGCTGAATTAAGTTTTCAATTCAGAACTTTAGGTTTAGGATTTGCTAATCTTGGAGCCTTGCTCATGGTTCAAGGCATTCCTTACGACAGTGAATTGGCATTTGCTATATGTGGTGCCATAACGGCCATAATGCACATGACTGCTTATAAAACATCTGCTGAAATGGCAAAAGAGCTTGGTACTTTTATTAAATATGCAAATAATAAGGAGCATATGCTCAGGGTGGTTCGTAACCACAGAAGGGCTGCATATCAGGCAGATGAATCTGAGTATGAGGGGCTTACTATAACACCTGTTGGTATCGATGAACAATTTTGTCCCCCCGAATTATTAGAAGCTGCACGGCGAATTGCAGATGAAATGGTTGAAATGGGTACGGAATAC
>JACPGF010000362.1:3964-23732 GCA_016182615.1 Ignavibacteriales bacterium | reverse complement strand
ACTCAAACGGTTAAGGCTTCATCGCCTCATTCGTAAGATACCTTCATCATACCGGTATAATCTAACAAAACTCGGAAGAAAAGTTGCTGTTGCTGCTCTTGCAGTTGTTGAATTAAAATTAAAGCCCGGCTTGGCTCGTTGTGAAACTGCTGCTTAATTTTTTTTCTTGGCTTAGGCTGTTTTACAACTGCTTTATTTTCTATCCATTTTGCGCAGATGTTATTTGGTTATTCTATAATTCACACATTGGCAAAATTTGAATTGTCAATATCAATTTCGACTGGAATTTTTTTGCCAACGGTATTGTTTCGTTGCAGCGGCAATTTTATAAATTTTGTTTATCAGAACACTTTTTTCCGACATGTAAACGTGCATCCTTACTAGCGGAACAAAAGGCGTTGGTTGACCAAAATTATATAATTGTTACATCTGCAATGTAAAACTACCTTCACCAATAAAAAATTTCCATGCGAGATGCTTACCATGCAAATTATAACGTTATGATTCCTTTACCGGTTCCTGGCGGGAATGAAATCTATTGTGGTTGTTTTGATCCGTCTGCTTTGGGGCCTAAACCGTACAAATCGGCAATCTCTATGGCAAATCCGGTTAGATATTCTATAGCTCTTTCGGGCACGTTAAAATGTTCGTTAATCTGTAACTTTAGGTTCTCGCCCTGATGTATAAACTGAATTGTTTTGCGGTGATTCCCGGCAATAAAATCGTACAAGCGCCGGAATTTGGCCTGATAGAATTCCTCGTCGTTGCCTTTCGGCAGAGTAATAATAATGCGCTTTGGCTGAATGATAACCCTTTCGAACAGCGCTCGTGACGCGTACAGGCGCAGCTCGGCGCTCAGCAGCAGCCTTTTAACCAACGCGGGCATATCGCCGTACCGGTCTTTAATTTCCTCTGAAATATCCTGCAATTCATCACGGCTTTTAACCGAGAACATGGCGGTGTAGTACGAGAGCCTGTCCATTTGGTCAGGGATGAAACCTCGCGGAATGCCAATCTCGAAATACGCCTCGATGGTGGTTTCGGGGAATTGCCTGCTTGAAGGCAGCTCTTGGAACAACTCCCTGAATTCTTCCTGCTTTAGTTCTTCAACCGACTGGTTGATAAGCTTTATATACAAGTCAAAACCAATCTCGTTAATGAATCCGGTTTGCTCGTTTCCAAGCAGGTTGCCCGCGCCGCGTATTTCCAAATCGCGCATGGCAAGCTGAAAGCCCGCGCCGAGTTCGGTGTGCTCCTCGACCGCCTGCAGGCGCTGCAGCGTCTGTTTTTGTATGCCCTGTAATGTTGGGACAAGGAAATATGCGTAAGCCTGCCTTTCGGCACGACCCACCCTGCCCCGCAATTGATGCAGTTCGGCTAACCCGAAACGGTCTGCCCGGTTAATAATAATCGTGTTAACGTTGGGTATATCCACCCCGGATTCAATAATCTTTGTAGCAAGCAGTATATCATATTTGCGGTGCTGAAACCCGTGAAACACGTCCTCAAGCTGCTGCGGTTTCATTTGCCCGTGCGCGATGGCAATTTTGGCTTCCGGAATCTTTTTCTGTATGTACGCGGCAAACTTTTCAATGGTCTGTACACGGTCATGAATTATATACACCTGCCCTTCGCGTTTCAGCTCGCTCATAATCCATCCCCGCACGTTTGCCTGCTCGAAGGTTTCAACGCGGGTATAAACCGGCTGCCGGTTGGCGGGGGGAGTGGAAAGCATGCTTAAATCGCGCGCGCCCAGCAATGAAAGATTCAGTGTCCGGGGTATCGGGGTGGCGGTCATAGTCAGGATGTCAACATTTGCCTTGTACGAGCGGAGTTTTTCTTTCGCGGCAACGCCAAAACGGTGCTCCTCGTCTATTATCAGCAGGCCAAGGTCTCTGAATTTGACATCTTTGGAGAGAATCCTGTGTGTGCCCACCACGATATCAACTTTACCCTGTGCCAGTTTCTCAACAATATCTTTCTGCTCAGCCTTGGTCTGAAAACGGGATAGTGCCGCAACAGTTACCGGGAATTGTGCAATCCTGTCCTTGAAGGTGTTATAATGCTGTTCAGCAAGAATTGTAGTGGGTACAAGTATAGCAACCTGCTTGCCGTCCTGCACCGCTTTAAAGGCAGCCCGCACGGCAATTTCTGTTTTACCAAAGCCCACGTCACCGCACACCAAACGGTCCATCGGGTTGGCGGCCTGCATATCTGCTTTAACTTCTTCCATTACACGGGACTGGTCAATCGTATCTTCATACATGAAGGCGGCTTCAAGTTCCTGCTGCCAAATCGTGTCGTTGCCGAATGCAAAACCACGGCTCATTTTCCGGCGAGCGTAGAGCTCGATAAGTTCCTTTGCAGCTTCTTTAATTTTCTTCTTGGCCTTCTTCTTGCGGTTGCTCCACTCGGGTGAGCCAAGCACGGAAAGTGTCGGCCTGACACCTTCCTGAGCGGAAAACTTTTTAACAAGATGGAGATAGTTGATGTTAACATATACCACTCCGCCATCAGCATAGCGGATTTTCATGGATTCCTGTTCAACCTCGTTAATGGTTATCGCCTCGAGCCCGTAAAATTGGCCGATACCGAACTCTTCATGCACCACAAAATCAGCGGGTTTAATAGATTCTAACTGCCTTGACTTTTTTACCGCTTTTTTTAATTTTGAGGGAAGCCGGGTGCGGAAAGGCTTTCCGAAAATCTGGTAATCGGTAAATAAAACTATTTTGTCATTCCTGTTGGTAAACCCGTCCTTAACGGGCAGCATAATTACTTTCAGTTTACCCGCTTCGTAAATCCCGTCAATACCGTTAACCGGGTCATCAAACAGGGCTTTAAGCCTGCTGCACTGCAAATCATTTTCCGAGGCGACAAATACCGTGTAACCCAGTCCGCTGTATTCTTTAATAACCGAAAACAGCACCTTGTAAATGGCGTTTACCGGGGGTGCGTCAGAAAGCATCAGGTCGATGCGGTCATCGCTTGCAGAGAGTTGCTCCTCGATGAGCCAATGGACTTCTTTGCCAGCCGCGTAGGCGCGCTCAAGCAGCATGGGCACGTAATGGTGCTGCTCAACAACAATATCCTGTTCGGGGTTATCCGGCGGGATGTCATACTCTTCCTCATCAAAATTGCCGGTCTGTTGTGTCTGCTTCTGCTCAAGTCTTACCACTGTATCTTCCTCGGGCAATTCAAACTGGCCAGCTTCGTTTTTGTTCAGCACTACTAACGGGTGGTCCAGATAGTCGAATATCCTGAACATTTCATTTTCGGACACGGGCCGCTGTTCAAGATGCGGGGCAAGCGTTGTACCCTTTAGTACTTCTATCGAGCGTTGGCTTTCCGGGTCAAACGAGCGGATTGACTCGATAAAATCGCCGTCAAATTCAATCCTGACTGGCATTTTTTCGCTGTAGGGCCAAAAATCTATTATTGCTCCCCGCTTGGAAAACGAGCCGGGCTCCTCGACGAACTGGCCGCTCTGATAGTTGTACAGGTTAAGGTATTCAAGCAGTTCCTCGTATAAAACCGTTGAACCTGTTTCAATTTTTATTAACTGGGAATCAAAATCCTGCTTAGCGGGTAACGGTGCAAGGAATAAGGCAAAGGTAGCAACGATGATGCACCGGTCACTTTTTACCGCCTCTGAGAGCCGCTCCTGCAATGCATTTGATGTATAGTTGGTAATGGCGATAACCTGACCGGCAAGCCCCAACAGAGTCAATTCAACTTCTGTTTCAAGAACTTTTTTCTGGTCGGGAAAGAGCAGCAGGATGTGTTTATAGCGGGCAAGCAGGTTTTGGGCAATAATCGCCCTCGCTCCGCCGGTCATCGGGGAGATGTGTGTTATGTTGTTTGATGCCGTCCGGGCGTTTGATTCTAAACCTTGTTCAATCCGCGCGAACGGTGTGCCGAGTAAATAAGTAAAAGTTTGCATCAATAGGCATAAAATACAAAATTAATAAGTAACCAGACAAAAGCATTTGGAGTAATTGGCAGTATCGAGGTTGTCAATATTCCCCCGCGCAAACGACGGGTCTGGTAAAAAGAAAGCACCATATATGGCGCTCAAAATTAAAGAAGACAAAACCATGTTAAGCAGTTGTTAAGCCAAACAATTTGAGATCCATTCAATTGGGGCTTTTTCATTCCAGCGTCGACCTTCAGACCGATGAAGCAATTACAGGCAACTGAAAAATATTGAGGTTCCGCAGATTCCTCCCCCGCCGTAAACGACGGGTCTGGTAAAAAGAAAGCACCATAAATGGCGCTCAAAATTAAAGTTTATACGGTTTTACCCGATGGCAATGAACGATTTACTTAAACCGAGAAACTTTTCGGTAATAATCTTCGCGAGGGGGAATAGTTTCCTGAATTCTTTTTTACTGAGCATGGCATTATGCTTTAGGAGTACTTCTGCTTCCTGCCGCGATTCTGCCCGCTCGTAATACCCCATATTGAAAAGCATACTTAACTGTATGCGCATCCAATACGGCATCCAATGGAAAAATGGGATAAGAAAATGTGGTTCTATGGGAAAATAAAAATTCGGGGTTTGTATATAATAATGCTCCGCGACACGTTGCACCTCTTTTGCAAAACGTTTTTTATTTTCGTCGCTGCCGACATGTTCTATGACGGAATTCGAATGAGCGAGCTGGAACGACTTATCCGCGAACATGTACATCTCGCATGCATCACCTTGTACGTAAGTCATGCACGGCTGCAAGCCCCGCATGGTTTTATCAACATTAATTATTGTTATATGCATGTTCAGCCGTGTAATGGTTTCTTTCCCCACGATTCCCCAGTACTCCGGTGTTCCGCCAATATCAACAACTTTCACGCTGCCATTTTGTTTAAATACATCTTCAGCCATATCTAAAAAAATTCGTACCCGTTTTGCCCGCATACGGCTGCCGAACGAGTCCGGGTTCCGGTAGTCTGTGTTGCAGAGTAACATGTTAGCGGCCATAGGCCTTAGCGAGATGGGAGATAACAGCTTTCGACCAGCTTTCAAAACGTTCCAATTCAACCACGGCATCATGCAGTTCCATGAATCGGCAATTGTTTATCGCTGCATCGGGCGTGTCTATTTCAGGGCTGGCAACAGTCCACAACTCCAACAATCCCGCGTGATGTCGGCTAACCTCTTCATCATCGAGAAGGATGAGGCCGATATCCTCCTTCTGTAAAATAGCGGCATGTATGCTTTCTTCCTCCATTTCACGGCGGGTAGCAGCAGCAATAGTGGCCCGCGTGTCAAGTATATCGTTATGCAGTACAGCATCACTTATTTGCACGTGGCCGCCAAAACCAAGCGAAAAGAGATTATGCAGCCGCGCTTCGGTTCCTTTTTTTGTCCGCTCATATACTGCCACCTGAGAGCCGTACCGTAAAACAATGTATGGAACAACCTGTAAAAATTCAGTATGCAGCTCAAGATAATTTCTGGGGCCAAACCATGTATGCTGCTCGTTAACACGGGCAAAGATTTCTGTTTCGGATAACGGCAGTAAGCCTGTCCGCGGCAGCCCGTCAAAGGCTGATGTAATTGTACAAAGGATAAGTTCGGGTTTTATTATTTTCGCCATTTTATATCGTTTTATTGGTGTTACAAATCCGGCAGAGGTAAACATCTGATTTAAAGGCAAGTATCATCTCTCATTATCTTTTTGCAGTTTTGCAAATCGGATAAATGAATCGTTCAGTCTTTCTGCTCTCCGGTTATCAAATATCGTTTATTTCGCCCAGAAACAAAAACCGGCATAGGGCTGAAGAGCCGGATCTGTACAATTTTGCCAAAGGTTTAGGTATGGTTGCAATAAATACTTGTCAGGTTGCTTTACTCTCGTTAAATTGAACAAGTGTTATGTTAGGATTAAACAAGGAAGTTAAGGGTATGCAATTTCATCCACGACTCAATTTTACCAGTTCGGTAATTTATAAAGGGTATAATAAAATTATTATTGGTGGTACAACCGCGGCAAGTAAAGCAAAACAATTTATATTTATACCAGAGGATTTTTATGCTGTTACCGGGTGATCCAGTTCCGGACGTGAAAGGGATGGATCAGCACGGTGAGCTTTTTCAATCCCACGAGTATATTGATAAAAGAAATCTCGTGATATTCTTTTATCCAAAAGATTTTACACCCGGATGTACCGCGGAAGTCTGTGCATTCAGGGATAATATATCGAAGTTCGCGGCATTAGATACCGAGTTAGTTGGTATCAGCGGCGATGATAGTACCTCGCACAAGCAGTTTGCCGATTTACACAATCTGCCTTACCGCTTGGTGTGTGATACAGATGGAAACATACGGGAAGATTTTGGGATCCCGAAAAAATTCGGTTTCCTATCAAGCCGGATAACATTTATTTTTGATAAACACGGGATACTGCGCAAGCGTTTCAGTTCACAGTTCTTTTTTGCCAAACATGTTGAGGAGGCTCTTGAAAGTTTGCGTGAGATTGGCAGTTAACAACTTTGGCAATGAGACATCAGCCTTCGGGGCGCGGCAATCAATTGTTTTAATTTTTACGGTTTTTTATTAACGTGTTGCACGGCGGAACGTGCAGAAAGAATTTTTATGGCTTCGTTTACACCCAACCAACAAGAAGCACTTAATTATAAAAAACACATAAGCCTTACGGCAAATGCAGGTTCAGGCAAAACCAAAGTCTTAACAAAACGGTTTTTAGACATTGTTATGCACGAGGATATTTCACTGCGGAATATCGCGGCTATCACGTTTACAAAAAAAGCCGCATCTGAACTGTACAACAAAATAGCTCAGGAACTTGATACCGAAATAGAAAATGCCGGGGAACAATCCGCTCACCGGATGAAACTGGAAGACTTGCGCAAGCAGTTAATTTCCGCTCACATTTGTACAATCCACTCATTTTGTGCTGACCTGCTGCGCGAGTTTCCCGCGGAAGCCGGGATAGATCCCGGATTTTTACCCCTTGACGAATATCTTGAAACCGAACTTATTGCCGAGTGCGGTTACGCGGTTTTCAGGGATGAAAAATACGCCGCGGAAATTAAAGAGCTTGGCCGCGTGTTTAACGGTACCGAACAGCTCCTTAAAGTAGTAATGGGCCTCATCCGCTCACGGGAACAATTGGTTACCCCCGCTAAAAACCTTTATGCAATACCGGAACTTGAGCCGATTCAACAAAACCTCTTATCTGTATTTACCCGTTCATCAGAAAAGGTACATCAAGAGTTTTTTGAACGCTACATAACCCATTTGCAATTATTTATTGGTATTGCAAAAGAAAATGGCACAAAAAAGGGGAAAGAACTGGTTCCGGATGTTCAGCATGCCGTGGGTGTAACAAGAAACACGCGGGAAATATCCCTGCGAATTAAACGGGCAGTGCAGGCAGCAACAAGTATATTAACAAAGGGTGGAACAATTCTCGCAGCTTTTATCCCAACCGCGTTACAAGAAGATTTTGCCGGAGATATAACCGCATTTTTAGAGTTGCATAAACTATTCGGCGGGGTAGCTGCCGGTTTTGACGGGCAGGGGAATATAATCGCGGCACCATTTGAGCTTACAGCAATTTACACAGCAAAAGTGCTTAAAGTGTACGAGGCCGTTTTGCTGTTATTTACTTTAAAAAAGAAACACAAAAGCGCGCTTGATTTTACCGATATGCTCTTGAAGCTTCGTGAAATCCTGCAGGAAAAAGATGTGCGTTATGCTTTGGCAGGGCGTTTCAAATACATTATGGTTGACGAGTATCAGGATACAAACGAGCTGCAGTACAGTATTTTTATGCCCCTGCTAGACGACTTGCAAAACGGGAACTTGTTTGTTGTTGGTGATGACAAGCAGAGTATATACATGTTCCGCAATGCCGAGATAGAAATATTCTCAAAAACCACCCAGGATATCCTGCATGCATCCAACGCGGGGAGTGAGTTAAAGCTGCCTGACACGTTCCGCATGGCACCCGGTTTATGTTTGTTTATCAATAAAATTTTCGAGCGCTTGTTTGCAAATCCACTGCCCATGTTTAATGAGGTAGCCCATGTCGAAACAGTGTGCGCGCGGCAGTCCGATGCACCAGGAGAAATAGCCCTATTGGTTGGCAAAAAGCTTGAAGATGTGCAGGTTCCGGAAGAAGAACTTGTTATTGCTAAAATTCTTGAATTAAAACACCGCCTCCCCGATTTGAAATGGGGCGATATTGCGATTCTCTCCAGAAAAAAATCGGTATTTGAAACATACCGCATGGAGCTGCCAAAATATAATATACCTTTTATCATTAATGGCGGCAGGGGTTTTTTCAGTTCGCAGTGCGTGTTTGATGTGATGAATTACCTGCGCTTTCTTGTCTCACCCGATAATGATGCCCCTTTACTTGGTATATTACGCTCACCGTTTTATCTGCTGAGTGATGCGGAGCTGCTGCAAATACGGTTTACCGGGGCAGGCAGCTTTTTTAACCGGTTAAAATACTACACAGAACTGCATCCTGAAAATAACAGGATTGCATTCGCGTATAATACACTTTCCCGCCATACCGGTCTTTCCTCCTCCAGAAGCATCAGCAGAACAGTGCAGCTTATCTTTGACGAAACACATTACATGGCGTTAATGGCAAGCCGAAAGGATGCACCACAGCAACTGGCAAATTTGGCAAAACTGAAATCGATGGCCCGTTCTTTTGAACAGGAAGGTTTCAGGACATTATATGATTTTTCAGATTATCTCTACACGTCCGGCATTGAAGCCGATGATGAATCATTCGCTTCGGTGGCAGATGCACAGGATGCTGTGCAAATAATGAGCATTCACGCATCCAAGGGCTTGCAGTATAAGGTGGTTTTTCTCATCAGGGCGGCAGATGACCTTTCTAAAAAGGGGATGAACGACTCACCCGTAAAAATAGATAAGGAATTCGGCCTACTCTTTAAACTCCCCGACAATGGCGATTATTTTAAAGAAAAGATAAACCCGCCGCATAAGGCATTTGCAGAATATATACAGAACAGGAAGAACATGGCCGAGGAAAAACGCCTGCTGTATGTTGCACTTACCCGGGCGGAAGAATATCTATTTATCGCGGGAACTCTTACAAAGGACGAAGTAACCGCAAAGTCATTCATGGGAATGATAAGCCACGTGGTAAAGCCTTCGTACGATAATGGAACATTTTATCTAAACGGGCAAATAAAAAAATTAAAATACGAATCGGAAGAGTTTACCGGGCTGGTTGAGGATATTCATTTTCCCGTTGACAATATTACCGTGCCGGAAATTATTCCACTTGCCGGGGAAGCAGCAGCAGCGACCCGCTTTATTGTGGATATGGCTCCGCTGCCGGTTACCGGAGTAAAAAACACCATTTCAGCCTCGCAGTTCGCGGTATATCATTCCTGCCCGATGCAGTATTATCTCCGTTACCGGGTGCGGTATCCCGACAGCATTGGTGCGTTGCAGCCGGATGATGCAAAAACCGCGGCGGCGGATACCGAAGCTGAAATAGTAAGCATAGACGCCGGGTTACGCGGGCAATTGCTGCATAAACTGCTGGAAATGAATGCACCCGTTGATGCGTCACTCCCTGAAACACTCGAGGCACTGTATAACAAAACCCATGCAGCTGTTAGTGCATTTTCACCCAAAGCAATGGAGGAAATTGCATCCACCTATAGGGCATTTGTTGCACACAGCGATTACAAAAGCCTGGCAGCTTATCCGGATTATAAAACAGAATACACTATTTTGCTGCGCGAGCCCGGCTACCGCCTGCACGGTATTATCGACCGGCTCATATTTGCAGAAGATTATATCTCAATCGTGGATTATAAATCAACCGCCCACCCGGATAAGCTTGATACCGAAGGCAAAGAGGCATACAGGCGGCAGCTTTTGTTTTATGCCTATCTTGTCGCCAAAATGCATCCGGGATACACGGATATCCGCGCAGCAATCATGTTCATCTCCTCGCCCGGCAAAAAAATTGAGTTCCGGTTCTCGGGGAGTGATATAGAGCTATTCGGCCGGGAACTGCAAAAAATGCACACCGCGGTACTCGGCGAACATTTCCCGAAGAACACGAGCCACTGCCCGCGATGCAGGTATTCGGTACGGCACTACAAGTGCGTAGTCGAGTGATGAGTGCAAAGTGATGAGTGATGGATTCATCTTTAAGTATTTTGTTTATCTGCAGAAGACAGGCGTTTGCTTTGCACCTTCGTGTTAAACCCAAATTATGCATTTCAATCTTCAAAAGGCTGTAACTGCATTAATAACTTGTGGTTACGGCTCCCTCTCCTTACGAAGGAGAGGGCGGGGGGTGAGGTCGCAACTAGCTATTGTTAAAGGACTTACAGCAAACTAGAAGTGCTATTGCATGTTTCGTGTTAAAACGTTTAAAGGATTGCGATGTGTCGAAAAAAAAGATGCTTATAGTTGGGCTTATGGCATAACTATTACACGGTTGGGAATTTCGTTGGTATCGTCCGGTTTTATGGGGAAGTGAGGGGCAAGCGTGTTTCCCATTCTTTTTACCGCTTCCATGATGCCTTGGCAGTACTCGCCTATCTTAAAATTTTCAACAAGCAGGTCTTTTATCTGCTCCCATGGTGTATCACCAACAATGGAGTGTATGCCCGAATCGGCCAGAACGATAAACTCCTATCACGGGTAACGTTCATTTTCAACCGGGTAAACTCCTTTTCGGCTAGCTGCCGGATAGTTTTGCCGCGCTGAAATAAACCGCGTTTTTCCTTTATGGAAACAACGATTTCCCCGGAAGTAATTTTCTCCATATCCGTGATAACATGGGATATACGCAAGAGGTCATCGTCATTCAAAAACTTGTAGAACAGGCTGTTCATAATGGTATTATCTATTTTAAGTAATATTTTTTTACAACTGTGCCATTCTCGAACTCATAAACCAGCGGATTACCGGTTGGAATATTCAGGTCGAGAACTTCTTCCTTTGTCAGACCGTCAAGGAACATTACCAGAGAGCGGAGACTGTTACCATGAGCGGTAATTAATACATTTTTGCCGTCTTTAACATGCTGCTCAATTTTTTCCTGATAATAGGGGATCGTGCGTGCAGCGGTGTCTTTCAGGCTTTCGCTGTAGCCGTCAGGATTAAGTTCAGTAACATCTTTCGGCGGCGGCACATCATAACTGCGTCTCCAGATGTGTACTTGCTCATCACCGTATTTGGCGGCAGTTTCTTTTTTGTTCAAACCCTGCAATGCGCCGTAGTGGCGTTCGTTTAGCGCCATATCGCGTTCAACCGGCATGCTTAAATTAGCTTTGTTGCAGACAATTTCAGCCGTACGGATTGCTCTTTTTAGCACTGAGGTGTAAAGTAAATCAAATTTGATGTTTTTTGCCTTGATAACTTCTCCGGCTTCGTTTGCCTCAGCCTCGCCTTTTGCCGATAGGTCAACATCAACCCAACCGGTAAAACGGTTTTCTAAATTCCATTGAGATTCGCCGTGGCGTAATAATACTAAATAATTCATTAAAAATTCCTTTCATTGCACAATGTTAATAAATGCAAACGTAAATTAATTATAAATTATGAATTTTGAATTATGAATTTTTTATTACTCAGGCATAACAAATTTAACTGTCATTTTTACCCAATTTACGCATTAAAATCTTCAAATGTCTACAACTTATTCAATAACATGTGGTTACAGCCCCCTCTCCTTTAGAAGGTTCGCCGCGGCGAATCAACTTAAGCATTTTATTCAATTGGGGCTTTGCGGCTAAGTCCCCCTTTTTGAAAAGGGGGTGGCTCGCCGCGGCGAGCCGGGGGAATCGCTTTTAGGCAATGTTAACGCCGCTAAAACAATTCTCCTCCCATAGGGAAAAGCTTTTCGCTAAAGCGATCCACCCTCCTTTCGAAAGGAGGGACTTAGGAACACGGATGATTCTTTTTTCTTCAGTTGATTCGCCGCGGCGAACCTTCTAAAGGAGAGGGCAGGGCTGAGGTCGTGACTTATTGCTGTTAACTAATCTTACAGCAAACTTGCACTGATATCGCGTAATTTGGGTTTAACCATGAATTGAACATTTTTGAAGATACCGATACGGGTGAGGAAGAATCCACAAAAGGTACCAACTAACTTATAGCACAAGCGGGCAATAGATGAAGCTGTCCGGCATGGAATCCATGTAATCATCGCTGATACCTTACCGGGTATTTTTTACCATTTCTCCTTTGCTATTACATTTCCCTTAATTTACAGAACTATCCGGCTTTTTGTCTCACTTTTTTTTTCTAACTTGCTGACGGATTTACACACTTTTCTATTCATTTAAATGAGGAACGCACAATGGTTAATAAAGTTTCCGTTTTCTTACCTTATGGCGGAAAATCTGACCTGAACCAAACAATTGGCAGCTTGCGCCAATCCGCCCTCTGTGGTGAAATATTTGCTTTGCAATTGGATGAACATTTGCCAAAGCAAGATGAAGTTACAACCCTGCACACCCAACAATTATTTTCAACTGCATCCATGAAACTTATCGCTGAACACGCGAAAGACAAGTATATTGCTTTCGTTAAGCAGGATACCGCAATTCAGCTTGGGCAGTTTGCATTTGAGCGGCTTACTGCAATTGCCGAAGCCACCGGTGCCGGTATGGTTTACGCCGATTACTACGAAGTAAAGGAAGATAAAATGCTGCAGCACCCCGTCATCGACTATCAGAAGGGCAGCCTGCGTGATGATTTCGACTTCGGGTTTATGATGCTGTTTACAACGTCTGCATTTAAACAGGCTGTTGCGTCAATGGATGTTGAATACCAGTTTGCCGGCCTGTATGATTTGCGCCTGAAGATATCTGCATTAGCACCCTTATTCCACATTAGCGAGTATCTCTACTCTTCAATCGAATCGGATTTGAGAAAATCGGGTGAAAAGATATTTGACTATGTTGACCCGAAAAACCGGGCAGTGCAGATTGAAATGGAGCAGGCAGTTACAGCCCACCTGAAAAATATTGGCGGATACCTGAAACCTGTTTTTACCGAAGTTGCATTCGGGGCTCAACAGTTCCCGGTTGAAGCTTCCGTTGTTATTCCTGTCCGCAACCGGGTAAAAACCATAAGCGATGCTATTGGCTCTGTTTTATCGCAAAAACCCAATTTCGCATTTAATTTAATTGTGGTTGACAACTTCTCAACCGATGGTACCACGGAGATTATTGCCAAGTTTGCAAAGAATGATTCCAGAGTCGTTCATGTTATCCCCGACCGCAAAGACCTTGGCATCGGCGGGTGCTGGAATACAGCGGTTCATCATGAACAAGCAGGTAAATTTGTTGTGCAGCTCGACAGCGACGATATGTATAAAGACGAGAACACCCTGCAGTTAATGGTTGATACATTTTACCGCGAGAATTGCGCGATGGTTATCGGCAGTTATCAAATGACCAATTTTCAACTTGAAGAAATTCCTCCCGGGATAATTGACCACAAAGAATGGACACCGGAAAACGGCCGGAATAATGCATTGCGGATTAACGGCCTTGGTGCGCCACGGGCGTTCTTTACTCCCGTGCTTCGCGGGATAAACATTCCCAACTCAAGTTATGGAGAAGATTACGCTGCTGCCATAGCAATCAGCCGCAAGTATCAGATTGGCCGCGTGCTTGTACCCGTGTATCTTTGCCGCCGCTGGGATGGCAACTCGGATGCCGCGCTCTCGATACAGCAGAGCAACGCGCACAACATGTACAAAGACAAAATCAGAACCATCGAACTGGAAGCAAGAATAAGGCTGAACAGTAGTGCTGAGTGATGAGTTTCGCGTGATGAGTTAAAATTATAAGAACGGTCTATTCCGATAGGCTTTTTATCTCTTTTATTATTTAAGTCATAACAAAAAAGATCCAACAATAAAAAGTTACTGAGAACAACAAAGCCCCGCTCATCGCGGGGCTTTGTAATTTCATCGTATGAGATTATTTGTTACAATCTACTAGTGCTTAAAAATTTTCACTCTGCGCTAAGCACTCCTAACTCCTAATCACTTCATTAAAATCAGTTTTTTACTGGAAATAAGCTTATCGGTTCTTAGTTCGTAGAAATAAACACCCGAAGCCAGCGTGGCGGCATTCCACTCAATCAAGTTCAGTCCGGCTTCTTTTTCCCTGTTTACTAATTCGGTAACTTTTTGCCCAAGCTGATTGTAAATACTTAAGACAACATGGCTTCTTTCAGGCAATGTATAGCTGATAGTTGTGCTTGGATTAAACGGGTTTGGATAGTTTTGGGACAGTAAGAATATAGTTGAACCACCGGAGATTTCTTTGATTCCGGTGATTGCGGCATATTGTACAGTAAACGAAGAGCACTGAAAAACCAGAAAGTTTCTCAAGTTATTATAATAAGATATCATTTGACCTTCGTTCACAACCCATGCACCGAGCCACACTTCATGGCGGCCATAAGCGGCATTACCGTTATCGTCATACATAAATACATTTCTGAAGCGGTTATCCCACTCGAAATTACTAAGTCCCTGGGAAAGCTCAACGAGCAGGTTGTTCTTGTTGTCATACGTTAGTAGGTTTCTGCTGGTATTCATCCATGTGTTATCGATCAAATTTTCATATGTTCTTGTTAGAAGGTTCCCATTGCCATCATACGTGGATGTTGATCTTGCGGAACTCTGCAATATATTATTTGTCCAATACTCTTCTAATTCGGAAAGCTGATTGCCGTTACTGTCGTAAGTGTAAGTGTGTTTTGAAAAAACTATCCATCCAGTATTACTCCATCGCTCATCCAATTTAGTCAACAGATAATTATTGTTATCAAACGTTGAGGTGTATCTTGTAGAATTTAACCACGAATTATTTATATAGTTTTCATAAACAGTAACAAGCAAATTACCATTATTATCATACGTGAATGCACTCCTGTTGGAAAATACCCAGGCATTGTTTATCCAACCCTCGGATAACTTGGCGAGCAAGTTGCCATTACTATTGTATGAGGATGTTGATTTGACAACATTTACCCACTCATTATTAATTCCTTTTTCATTTATCATTGTGAGAATGTTCCCGTTTACATCATACGTGGACGTGAATCTGCTGTATTTAACCCAAGCATTATTTTCCCAGAACTCATTTACTGCAGTAAGTTGATTGCCTCTAAGGTCGTAAGTATATAAAGACCTATAATAATCTACCCAGTTGCTATTTGTCCAAAGTTCTATTAAAGCAGCAAGCTTATTGCTGTTATGGTCATACGTATATGTAAATCTGGAATAGTTAACCCACGCATTATTTGCCCATTCTTCATAGAATTCGGTAAGCAAGTTGCCCTTAGAATCATACTCAAATGAAATCCTCGTGCTGTTTTCGATAACGACAAGTTGGGGCACATAAAAAACGGAATTGGTTTTATAAAGTTGTTTGTGCTTTTGTGATTTTTGGTGCATAGGAAGTGGCACTATCCTTAATCGGTATTTGTCACCGATATTGTCCTCAAAGTGCCATGATGCACTGTCCCGAAGAATGCCGCGGTAGTCAGGATTGCTGCCTTGCCCATATTGAAGGCAGGAAAAAAGCACTATTAAAAGTATCGTTGCAAATTTCATAGCACCCTCATTAACTTTTTAATTAAAGGTTGAGCTAATTGATATACTATTTTTAAGTGCACGGTTTTAGGAAAAGCAGCCACCAAAACAGGGCAATTAAAAAAAGTTATTCAATGCCTTCATGCGAAAATACAACAAAGCTCAAAATTCTCAAATTGGATTCCTAAAATAAAAGGGTATTTGTTTTTTCTCCTACCTTCTGGCATGATGAGTTTTAGAGTTAGAATTGTAACAAATTCTTTAAATCCCTTAGCTTCAAGGTTGCGTAAGATTAAAATTCTCTGCAATTTTTTGGAATGTAAGTTCCCATATAACAACAAAGCCCCGCTCATCGCGGGGCTTTGTAATATCTTAGCATGAGAACAACTGCTGGGAATTTCTTTAGAAGGAAATTTTGCCCGGCGCTTTTGTTTTCCATGTATGTCCTAAAAACGAATGCTCTCTGTATAACACGCGACACGCGCATAGCTGTCTGCATCGGGATTTGCAGAACCCGCCTGAATACCAACGGCGGGCAAGTTAAAGTATTTACAGGATTATTTTGCATGTTTGTTAAATGCCCAATTAAATTCCAATTTCTTTGTGCTAAAATTTTTCTACAATCAGATAATTCTTCCTACTTCGTTAAATAGTACACTTTGAATTAAAGTAAAATATTTGTCAATTAAAATTTGTCTTATCCTGCTTATCCTGTCAATCCCGAGAATTCCATCTAACTCGCTGTAAGTTCTTATAAAAGAGGCATTTAAAATTGTCAAAAATTCAAACGATTTTAATCTTTACCAGCCGAAGTTGCATTTTGTTGCTACTTCGTCAAGCGATGTATTGGAATCTTGGTTCAGACAGTTATTCATGGTTGTGTAAAGCAACAACAAGAACAGCATTTTTCTCGCCCCGGAGGGGTGACCTGTTTGTAGAAATGACAATTCCCTAAAAAACCTGCGCCCCAGCGGGGTGCACCCTTACAGGGCGCCAAAAAGTTCGTTTTGTTGTTTCTACAAATAGGCCACCCTTACAGGGCGAAAAAAAGTTTGGTTAACCAAAATTAAGCATTTCCCATACAACTCGCTGTAAGTTCTTATAAGAAAAGCATCAAAATTGTCAAAAAATCAAACAATTTTAACCTTTCGCAGCCGAAGTTAGCTGTTTGTTGCTACTTCGGCAAGCGTTGTATTGGAATCATGGTTCAGACAATGCCGTGCATTAAAAACGCTCCGGGCTCTTGTATCCTGCTAAATTCCTTAACTCCCCACCAGTATTTTTTGTACATCGGGTATTTCACGCTCGAGAAATATGCGGGCAATTTTCTGAAAGGTCGATGGAATATCACTAACGTAAAACGACATTCTGCCGAGTGCATTGGAATTGGAAACCAAACCGATGCGTTCCAGTTCGCTGCGTACCACTTCCGAGGTGGCAATGCCTGAATCAATCAGTTTAACTTTATCACCCATAACTTTTTGGATAACCTTGGCAAGTATCGGGTAATGCGTGCAGCCAAGCACCAGCGTGTCAATGTCCTTCATTTGCAATTCATGAAGGTATTCCTGCGCGATGATGTAGGCAGAGGGGTGCTCGTGCCAGCCTTCCTCCGCAAGGGGTACAAACAGGGGGCAGGCCGTTTCAAAAACTTCAAGCTTGCTGTTTAGGCCTAGTATTTTTTTTGCATAGGCATGGTTATTAACTGTTGCCCTGGTGCCGATGACACCTATCCGGCCGCCTGTGCTTAGTTTGGCAGCCATTGCCGCGCCGGGTTCGATTACCCCGATAACCGGAACGGTAAACGCAGCTTTCAATTCGTCTAATGCAACCGAGGAGGCAGTGTTACATGCTACAACAATTGCCTTAACACCTTTTTTCATCAGGAACTGCGCATCCTGCATTGCATACTCGATAACGGTTTCATTCGATTTGGAACCATACGGCACACGGGCTGTATCGCCAAAATACACGATACTTTCATTGGGGAGAGCTGAAGCGATGCGTTTAACTACTGTCAATACGCCAATACCCGAATCGAACACGCCGATGGGTTTTTCTTTTTCCATAAAATTCATAATGTACTTTTGCTAACTAAATTAAAAAACTGTGTCCAAAATACAGAGGTATGCATACAATCCCAAAAAAACACCATACCGGATGTATGACTTTTTTTTATATATTGAGTTATGAGATTAATGTTAAGCTGCCTGTTGGCCTTGTTGTTGTTTGCTGTTCAATTCTCGGCCGTTTTGCCGGAAAAAGGACAATTGGATAAACATGAGTGTTGCGCTGAAGATGAAAATACATCTGAAGTGCCAAGTAAAGACTCATGCAGCTCGTCATGCGCACCATTTTCAAACTGTATATGTTTCGCTGCCTGTTTTGGCGGCTTTACTCATATTCCTGAAGTGCAAAGCAATAAACTCAATATGGTACACCCCCTTAAAGATTTCATCATTAGCAGGCATCCCGCATCTATCTGGCAGCCACCCCGGGCATAAGTAAAACACCCGTTTCAATTCAATAATCTTTTCATTTGTAAAATGGAGCAATTATACTATGCTTATGCGCGTTTTTATACTATTATCAATTTTAACAGGTGCCGTTTCAGCCCAATCAATTAAAGGTATTGTGCTGGACAAAAATGGAACTCCCCTTCCCGGAGCCGTTGTCAGGTTAACAAACGGAAATACCGGAACCGAAACAAACAGCGGCGGTGAATTTGTACTTTCGGGTACTATTACCTATCCCGTGCGTATTTTTGTTTCGTATGTTGGTTTTAAACCGGATACTATTCTGGTACAGGCAAACAGCCCGCTTAAAGTGGTTCTGACCGAGGATGCAATGCTGGATGAAGTACGGGTTACAGGAAAGAAATATGCCACCTATATTGATGCAGGCCCTGCAAAAAAAGAAGTAATAACCACGGAAGAAATTAAAAAAGCCGCGTGTTGCGATCTGGCGGGTTGTTTTGAAACTCAGGGTACGGTACAAGCGGTTACAACAAATATACTCACTAACGCTAAGGAACTCCGTGTGCTCGGTCTATCCGGTGTCTATAATCAAATACTTTTTGACGGATTTCCACTGTTCCAGGGGGCAAGTTACGGCTATGGTGTCAGCAGTTATCCGGGAATACTCGTACAGAATATTTTTATATCAAAGGGCACAAACTCTGTATTACAGGGCGCCGAAGGAATAAGCGGACAGTTAAATATTGTACCACCGGGAAATGAAAGTGCCGATAATGTACTGTTGAACTTGTATATAAACAGCTTTTCCGAAAAGCAAATGTCGGGTAATTATCTTACCGGATTTGCCAAGTGGCGGAATCTTGTTTCCCTCTACACGGTTCAACCGGGTTTCAAATCCGATGAAAATGGAGACGGCTTTCTGGATATTCCGCTGGTGAGGAAGTACGCGCTTTTTAATCAGTTAACATACGATGATGTTGAGGAGTCGGGTGTTGGACTAAAAATCGGTGCCAGATACCTGCATGAAAAACGCATCGGAGGACAAGTAAAATATCAGCAGTATCAAAGAAACGAAGTTCCCCTCCACTATAATCAGCTGGTAACCTTGCAGCAACCGGAGCTAACTATAAAATTTAAATTTGTATTTAATGAGACAACTGACTTACAGGTTACAAACAGCACGCAATATCATAAACAGGAATCGGTTTTCGGCACCACGTATTACGATGCGAAGCAAATATATACAAACTCTTCGGCTGCAATAGGGGTAATTTACCATGACATGCACGAAATAAAAGCCGGCATTAGTCTGAAAACGCTTGATTTGACGGAGGATATAGTTATTGCGTTTGATAAATATGACCGGACATTTTCAGGCAGATACAGGGAACCAGAGTCTATTAAAGGTGTTTTTGTTGAAAACTTACTTGATTACGGTGCGACTTCACTTTTGACGGGAATCCGGCTGGACTATTTTGGTTCAGGAATGTCCTATGTTACCCCCCGTGTAATGCTCAAACATTCTTTTGATGAATATACAACATTAAGGCTCTCGGCCGGAACCGGTTTGCGGGCTTCCCATGTATTTGCCGAAAACCTGAATCTCCTGGCAAGTTCAAGGGACGTGGTATTTAGAGAAAAATTAAAACCCGAGAGAGCTTACACTTTGGGGCGAAATTTTGTAAATGATA
>JACPGF010000362.1:1878-3959 GCA_016182615.1 Ignavibacteriales bacterium | reverse complement strand
GTAAAGGATATGGATTTTGAGGGCAGCGCATGGTCAGTAAGTCTCGATTTTTATCACACCGGGTTTTTCAATCAGAACCGATTGGATTATGATACAGATCCCACGAGGGTGTTTGTTGAAAACTTCACCGGCACATCGGTTTCAAACAGCCTCCAAGTCGAGTCAAAAATGAAGTTTTTCCGGAAAGTTGAATTTAAGGTTACATACTGCTATCTGGATGTTTACCAGATTTTTGCCGGTATAAAAAGGCAAATGCCCCTTAACGCCAAAAACCGGATTCTATCTTCGGTTAATTACGAACTGGAAGAAGCCGGCCTGCAATTTGATGCACATTCGCAGTGGTTTGGCAGTCAACGCCTGCCCGAAACAGCAAAAAACCCGGAACAATTTCAGCAGGAGAACCAGTCTCCGGCATATATTCTTCTCAACGGGCAAATTACCAAAAAACTTGCAAACTGGGATATATATACCGGTGTAGAAAACATGCTCAATTATACACAGGATGAACCAATAATATCCTGGCAGGATCCATTTGGACGGTATTTTGATACTTCGTTCAACTGGGGACCCGTGAAAGGGCGGGAGTTTTACGCGGGGGTTAGGTACCGGTTGGAATTACTGTAATGCCGGTTAATAAAACAACTTGAAAACTGACAGCAGGATTCAGAATGGTAATATGAAACCCTTGTTTTTTAGTTGAAATTTTTAGAACGTGAGATCAAGCATGCCTTTATGATTTTCGAAATAAAAATTATTGTTGCAATGGTGAAAATGAGATAAGGCTGGTAACTACTCAGCTGATGTCTAAAATAATTTACATCTCCTAACCTCAGACTTTAGTCTGAGGAATCTCAAGCCATCTAACCACAGGCTTTCCCCAAAGGGGTGGATGCCAAGCCACTGGATATTGATTTGAAATTACATAGCAAAATTTAGTGGCTAAAGGCTGATGTTTGTTGGTTATTTAAACCTCAGACTAAAGTCTGAGGTTAGGTCATAAAAATTTCGCTGTACTTCTTAAGCTGCTTATTTTAACTAAACACCTAAACTCATCTTTATATAAGCTGAGTAGTTACTAAGACTGTTTATTGATGTCTTTTCAACAGCTAAAGTCCTGAGTTGTTAATTGGGGAGTGAACCATTAACCTCAACGGACTTTAGCTGATTTTAATTTACAATTTAAACTCCACAAAAAGTTTAATTGAAGTTTGTTACCGTAAAAATTAAACTAATCTTTAAATACTTCGATAATTGAATGCTAATTCCTTAATTTCACACGGATGTCTATGGTATATGAAGATGCAATCAGGGTTCTGGTTGTAGAAGATGAATTGGTCGCTGCCACGTATATACGGCACAAGCTGCATGAACTGGGCTATAATATCGTTGCGACACTCCCAACCGGAGAGCAGGCACTGGAATTGCTCGAGAGTGACAAGCCCGACATTATTTTGATGGATATTGTGCTTGAAGGCAAACTTGATGGTATTGATACAGCCAGTATCGTGCAGGAAAAGTATGGCATTCCCGTCATATTTCTCACCTCGTATAGTGATGAACAAAAAATAAACAGGGCTCTTACCTCGCAGCCATTCGGTTACATTCTTAAACCGATTCAGGAAAGAGAGCTGCATGCAAACATCCGCATGTGCTTGTACAAATCGCAATTAGACAAACAGCTTAAAAAAAGCGAATTGCGGTCACGGGCCATATTACAAAACTCGCCGCTGGCAATTGTAACCACCAACATGGATTTTGTTGTTGATTTTGCCAATGAAAAATTTACCGCGCTGTTTGGATTAAGTACACCGCATGAAATTGTTGGCAGTAATGCAATTGACCTGCTGCTGCCGGATACAGAAGCCAAACGGCAGTTTAATGCTATACTACAAGCTCAACATAAAGTATCGGGTTTTACCGCGCGTACACCGGTAAAAAATGGGACGCAGCTTGTCCTGCGGATTTCAGCCGGAAAATTTCAGGCAGTGCACGAGGGATATGAATTTTTTATAGAAGACCAGACGGAAAAAGAATACTACGAGCACGAGGCCAAGAAAGCGGAAATGAAATTCAAATCACTT
>JACPGF010000362.1:0-1803 GCA_016182615.1 Ignavibacteriales bacterium | reverse complement strand
TTATTTTAATGGATAGTGAGTACAAAATTGAAATTTTTAACGAGGCGGCGTATTCATTAGCGCAGGAGTTATCCGGCATTTGTTTAACCTATGGCAGTCCGCTCGAAACAATATATCCTGACATTATACAAGAATTGCAGGCGCTACTGCCTCAAATAAACCAGCAGGAAAATGTTTCTCTTGATAAATGCTTTACCGATACAACGGGTATCAGCCGATGGATTGAGCTTTCGTTTACGAAAATAGCCCACGCGGATATTACCCATGCCGAATACTCGGTAACCATGAAAGATATAACCGACAGAAAAGAATACGAAGCGAGCCTGAAGGATTATATCACTAAACTTGAACAGCAGCAGAATAAGCTGGAAGAACAGTCGGTTGAATTATATTATCTCAATGAAAAGCTATTGTACTCAGAGCACGATTTGAAGGAAATGAACGCGAACAAGGATAAGTTTTTCTCGATTATCGCTCACGATTTAAGAAGCCCGTTCAATAATCTGCTGGGTTTCTCTGAGTATCTTTTAGAAGATTTTGATTTATTGGACAGGGAGACTATCCGGAGTATTGCCGGTGAACTGAATAAATCGATAAAACGTGTTTTTGAGCTGCTCGATAACCTGTTGCAATGGTCGAGGATACAGGCAAAACGGACGGAATTTAATCCTGAAGCCGTGCAGCTTCCGGAAATTGTACAGTCCATTCTTAAACTCTACGGTCCTGTTGCTGCTAAAAAAATGGTGCATATTTATCCGGATGTGCCGGATAACGTGGAATTATTTGCTGATAAGAATATGTTTTCTTCTTTACTGCAAAACCTGCTTTCGAATGCCATCAAGTTTACCGTTAAAGGCGGATGGGTTAAACTGCAATATGAAGAAACAGAGGATGATCATATTATCCGAATTATTGATAACGGCATAGGAATGCCCGCTGAAATAATTAGCAGGCTCTTCAAAATCGAGGAGAATGTTTCAAGGTACGGCACGGAACAAGAAGCAGGTACCGGCCTTGGCTTAATCCTTTGCAAAGAGTTTATCGAGTTTCATAGCGGAAGACTCTCTGTTGAATCGGAAGTTGGTACCGGCAGCAGATTTACGATAACCTTGCCCAAGCAGGAAACAAATTGATGGATTTGCAGTGACAATTATATAGATATATTGCCGATTGAGGAGTAACCCAAAATGAGACCAATCTCATTTTGAGACATAATTAAAATGATGGGTGTGATAAGTAACAATTATTTAAACGGGATTATTTGAAAAAATTGTTTACATTAACGCAAAAATTGCTGGATTCCTGTGATTTTGCAAGGGGCGCAAGTAATGGTATTGTGATATTGGGAGATGGCACAATATTTGAAATTTAAGTATTTTAATCAAATCAAACTATAAAGAGGTACACTGTGGAACGGTTACTTACCAAATTGACGTTATTCGTGTTTATGTGTCTTGCCTTTGGCAATGCCGCGTATGCATCGAACGATACAACAACGTTAAAAACCAATCTTCCGGCATCTTTCTTTCAAAGCCATAATATTGAAGGTGCTTCGATAATGAAAGTTGACGCGGTAGATGTGGGAGTGAATAATATTAAATTCACCAACCCGTATAATCCGCCCAATATCCAAACAACGTGGGCCGGATATTTTAGAGGCTCAATTGACGGGAACGCGGCAAAATTTTATTGCATTGACATTTCGCATTATATAGCATTTTATACAACAGCCAACCCGCACAACGACACCGACAACGGTGCGACTCCGGCATCAATTACCTACATTCTTAACAACTATTATCC
>JACPGF010000361.1 GCA_016182615.1 Ignavibacteriales bacterium | reverse complement strand
ATTCGAACATCACGACTCTTATAACCAGCATCATTCTTTATCAGTTTGGTACAGGTCCGATTCAGGGATTCGCCCTTACGCTGATGATTGGTATCTTAACATCAATGTTTAGCTGCCTTATCATTGCCCGCATGGTTATGGACTATATGCTGAATAAAGGTTATAAAATTACAATTGGTTAATTAAAAGAGTTTAAGGAGTTAAAACAACAATGAGAGTATTTGAATCATTAAATGTTGACTGGATGGGAAAACGTAAGTTCTTCTACGGACTTTCAACTACCATTTTTGTCCTTGGTATGTTAAGTATATTTATTCGTGGACTTGAATTCGGTATCGATTTCAAGGGCGGAACAGAGCTTGAACTACAAGCTGATAAAACGTTCGAGATCAGTGTTCTTCGCAACGCGGTATCGAATATCGGTCTTGGCGATTTAGAAGTAAAAACTTTCGGCGGCGATAAGAATGTTCTTATCCGCACAGAATTACAGACAATTCCACAGGACATTTTTACAAAACTGCAGGCGGCCATCGAAAAAGATATCGATGCGGTTTCTCCCGGTGTTGTAAAAACCGTTAAAGAAAAAACAGAAGCTTCCATTACTTACGAGTTTGCAAGCCCTGAACTTGCCAATTCTGTTGTAGAGGGTATTTTTGCAAAAGGTTTTCAAGCAGGCCGCGTGAGCGAAGAAGTTACCAATACGCAAATGATTGTACGTGTTGGTATTGCCGACTGGATTAAAGAAAGCCTGCGCAATAAATTGCCGCAATACAAATTTGAGGTGCGCCGTGCAGAAATTATCGGACCCAAAGTTGGTAAAGAATTAAAAGTTGATGCGTTAATTGCCATCACCTTATCCTTACTCGGAATTTTGGTGTATCTCGCGTTCCGTTACAAGTTCATTTTCGCAACAGGCGCGGTTGTGGCTCTGTTCCATGATGTTTTAATAACACTTGGTTTATTCGCAATTTTTTACGGAGTTATCCCGGGTCTTAACCTTGAGATGAACCTGACGGTTATGGCGGCTTTCCTTACACTAATCGGTTACTCGATTAACGATACCGTTATCGTGTTTGACCGTGTGAGGGAAACAATTAAACTGCATAAAACCGAACCATTGTTTAATTTGATGAACATGGCAGTTAATAAAACCATGAGCCGTACGGTACTTACCGGAGGAACAACACTGCTTTCATGTATCGTGTTGTTAATTTTTGGCGGTGAAGTGCTGCGTGCATTTGCATTTACACTTACCTTTGGTATTATTACCGGTACTTATTCATCGGTATTCGTGGCATCTGCCATCGTTTTAGATTATACAGAGAAGACCGGTAAAAAAGTAGAATTTTAATCTTACGTCAAGATTGCAATCTTCCCCGCATGGACAAAGCCGTGCGGGGATTTTTTTTGAGCAATTATGAATGTAGAGTTATGAAATATGAATTATGAATTATGAATTATGAGTGATGAGTGAAAAAAACTAATACGCCTGCGGGCATTTAATGTGTTTTAAGCTGTTAAACAGGTATAAATCTGAGGAGACCATCGGAACTGAAAAATGCCAATTGCCCTTAAAATTAATTGAAACAGGGCAGTAAACAATGGCAGAAACATATCTTCGGTATTCTCCAGCGAAATAATTGGATGCAACGAACAGCTAAAACCGGATGGAATACTAAATAACCCCCAATTCATAATTCATCATTCAAAATTCATAATTATTCATAGTATATTTGAGGGTATAAAACATTTCAAGAAAGTAACGGAGATAAAACGATGGATGAATTTATGCGGGCCACTATCGATGAGGCAATTCAGGGATTGTCTGAGGGTGGCATACCTATTGGTTCGGTAATTGTTCATAATAATAAAATAATCGGTCGCGGACATAACCGCAGGATACAAAAGGGCAACCCGATATTACACGGCGAAATGGACGCGTTTGAAAATGCAGGCAGGCAGCCGGCCAGAGTATATCGCGAAAGTACATTATATACAACGCTTTCACCATGCCCGATGTGTTCCGGCGCGATTTTACTCTATGGAATAAAAAAAGTTGTGATTGGTGAAAACAGGACATTCATGGGAGATGAGGAACTGTTAAAATCGCGTGGAGTTGAATTAACCATTCTGCAGAATGAAGAGTGTATTAAGCTAATGGAGCAGTTCATTGCTGCAAACCCTGTGCTCTGGAATGAAGATATTGGTGAATAGATATTATAGCACGGGAAAATAAATTCTAATGAATATACGTCTGCTCACTTTTTTTGTCAGTGCCGGTATTGGTTTCCTAATAATCGGTTATATTATTTACGTTTCATTTATAAATGGCAACGTGGAAATGAATCTCGGCGGAATCCTGCTTTTAGCAGTAATTATCACCATTGTTTTACGATGGTATTTTTCAACTATTAATGATTCACGATGACATGCAAATAAAAGTTTTTTTACAGTTAGTACTGCTTTTATGCATCATGTCCGCTAAAATGGTTAACGGGCAGGTAACGCTTAGCGGGGCAGGTACAGGATTAGGGATGGGTTCGATGAGTGGTGCAGCCGCCTCTGTTCAAGTTTTCGCGGTAACACCCTCCGTGGAATTTAAGCAGTTGCTGCTGAGCGAAGCCGACATGCGCCTGCAGTTTATTTACGTCAGGGATTTCAAGTCGGTGATTCCCAATAGCAATGCGCCAAAGTATTTTTCGTATCTCTATGGTGTCAGTCTTTCGGTGTTTCAGTCAGTCCCGGTCACAAGCGCCTTATCACTTAATTACGGTCTGGGAGCCTTACTGCTGCATGATAAAACATTTAGCGACATTAACTCCACCGGAGCGGGATTTACCGTTCACGCGCGGATAGAGCACGCGCTTAGTGAAGGAAAAACCAGAGGATTAAAGCTGGGCATTGGTTCCGAATACGGACAGGTGTTTTCTGTTAACTCTCCCGGATATTTTATTTATAATGGAAGTGTGTTCTGGTATTTTTAGCAGCAGAGTTTAATTAATAATGAATAATAAAGGCAGACCGGAAGAGTTGGGATTCCTCAGACTATTGGTATTCAGCACTGAAAATTAATATAGATATGAGATGAGTAGTTACCTTGTTTTATCATGTAACTGCCTGAGAAACGCTTAAAGGAACAGATGGATAAGCATAATAATATACAAATCAGCACGCCATGAAAATGGCTTCCGGTGCTTTTTGGGAAAATATCTTCAACAGAAACCGGGCTCTTTTTATGCTGGCTGCAGCATGGGGATATGCAATACTAGGCAGCCTTCTGCTCTTTGGTTTTCTATGGAGTATTCCGGTTGAGCTAAGCAAATCGAGTGCACTGGATGTGGTGCAGAATATTTTAAAAGATGGTTCACACCGCGCTTATATTCCTGAAGATGCAATGTTCGCTTATGCCGGCAGGATGCCTGCTCATTCTTATCTAACCGCGTTTTTTTACATGCTTTCACCGGGTAACATTTGGTTCTCTGTTTTACTGAAAAACTTGGTATTTATGCCCGTGTTGTTTTACGCAGTATTTTTAGCCGGGAAAAAGCATGCAACGGAGAGAAGAGCCTTTGGAATTTTTGCAGTTGTTATTTTATGTAATCCGGTATTTTTGGTGCAGGCAGCAGGGATGGATGTGGAAGAGGGATTTATTATTCCAATAATCGCGTTGATAGCTGCCGGTGTTTTTTTTCCACCGAAACAGGATTCAGATGCCGGTAATGCCATGCACTATATTCTTCCTTTCGTGAATGGCGTATTATTATTGCTGAAAAGCTCATTAATGGGTTTATGCCTTATTATTCCTTATTTGTATTATTTACAGCACAAACAGCTTAAATGGCTTTTTTGGGGCTACGGGGTTGTGTTCAGTTTGCTGGCTGCTTGGGGTGCATATAATTATGCTAATACGGGAGTTTTTAATTGTACCTCATCAATAAACGGGCTCAATTTTTACAAGGGCAACTGTGCCGGGGCGTATGCAATCTATCCCAAAAACCTCGATTCGCTTATCTTACCAACTGCCGGAAAACAATTTGCAAGTGAATGGGAAAAGGACACGTTTTTCTTTTCTGAAGGCAGCAGTTTTGCATTTAATGAAACCGGGATGTTTGCTGATTTATTGCTGAGAAAATTTTACGTGTTCTTCCTCGATTGGAACCGCTCACCATACCACGAAGGACTATACCCGGCGCAGCTTAAGGTGCAAATTATATTTTTTGTTCTGTTACGGCTGTTGTTTTTATGTTCACTAGTATTGGCTGTGTATAATGCTTTCGGGAAAAAAGAATTTACTTCCGTTTCACGTGTTTACCTTTTATTTGTTGCAGTGTACTCGCTGCCCTTTATCGCGGGATTTGCCTATACACGGCATGTATTACCACTTATGATTCCCGCGCTATTGTATCTGGTGCGCATTAACCGCTTAGCGCCGTACCGTAGTAATGTCTTCCAAGGGATGTAAACGAGTTGGTTTAAGAAAAACAGAGTATTATTTTCCTCGAGTTGACACCATTGGTTTTAAAGTGTCCAGCCAATTACCTTTTGGAACTGCGCTTTATGTGTCCTGCTCATTTTCAGCATCTCCCCATTTGCAAGCAATATGTCAAAATCCCCATGTGGAGTTGCTTTTAATTGCTTAACCTTTTCAATGTTGAGTATTGTAGAACGGTGAATGCGAATGAAACGTTGTGGATCAAGTTTCGCTTCGAGGGATGTCAGGGTTTCTCTTAAAAGATATTTCGTTTTCCCGGAGTGAATATAAACATAGTCACCTTCCGACTCAAGCCAATCAATATCATTAACGGAAACGATAAATATATTTTCCCGCTTCTTGATCATAAACCGCGTAAGGTATTGTTTTTTCTGCTCAGAGAAACCCTCGTGTATAGCCGTATCACCCGGCTCCTTTAAACTGTTATAATCACTAACAACGGATAATACCTTTGTGGTATAGGACTCAAGTTGTTTTAGATTAATCCGTTGAACTGCAAGATTGAGGGCTTCGGCAAATTTTTCATCGTTTACCGGCTTCAACAAATAATCAACCGCGTGAAATTCAAAAGCTTTCAACGCATAACTGTCAAAAGCCGTCACAAAAATAATTGCGGGCAGTGGCTGGGTTTTAAGTTCCGACAACACTTCAAAACCATTCATCTCAGGCATTTGAATGTCAAGAAAAATCAGGCCGGGTTTAAGTTCATCTATCATTTGAACAGCCTGCCGGCCGGAGGCACACTCGCCAACTACCTGTATCGCACGGTTTTTCTCAACCCGTAACCTTATTCCCTCCCGAGCGTGCATCTCATCATCAACTATCACCGCTTTAATTGGCATTGAACATCTTCCTGTATTATCCTGACTGTTATTTTAACTAACATATTTGACCGGTATGATAATCCGGACATGCCTTCCATCTCCACCTGAAAAGCTGCATTGGAAGGTAGAATTGTTTTTGTAGGTTTGCTTTAGCTGCTCACGAATAGCTGCAAAGATATTTCCGTCTTCTTCACACACACTTGCCATAGTACCGCGTACATTATCCGCCAGTACAATTTCGATGTAGTTATCATCACCTGATATCCGCAGTTGCAACAGGTAACTATTCAGGTTTGCAGCCCCTGCACTCTGTATCAGGTATTTTGCCAGAGGCTGAAGAATAAATCCCGGTACAAGCGCCCTTTGCAAACGGGGATCGATACTTCGTGTGATATTAATATTTGTACCGGTATGCAAACTATTAATAGCCGTAAAAATTTCAAGAAACTTCAAATCGTCTTCAATCGTTAAAAAGTCCTTATCACTTTCATACACGGTAATCCGTAAAAAATCACTCAGCATCGATAGTATTTTATTTGCCTGCTCATTTTTGTTTCGCGAAACCTGGTCTGAAATGATTTGAAGTGTCTTAAAAAGAAATTCGGGTTGTAAACCTTTTTTCAATTCTTGTAGTTTTGTATTGGCTAGTTTTTGCATCAGATCCGTGTAGGTTATATTATTCACCTGCATTTTCTTGTGATATTCTATCCAGTGAGTGCTCATAAGTACAACGATATATCCAAAAATATCTATCCAGAGCAGTTCAAAATAGGCTAACACTCTAAAAGAGTAAGGACTTTCAGGCAGATTAAAAATAAATGAATCAATCGTCTTTGTTAATAACTGATGAACAATTAGCGAAGCAAATAGTCCGGCAAAGTATATAAAATAACAAAGTGGTTTTACTTTGGCGCTTTGCAGCTCCCACCGGGCCAGTTTCCGCAAAAGAATTGCCAGTGGAAAAAAGTACCACATGAAAGAAAGTTTTGAGACTGAAAAGCGCAACAAATTTATTGCATCCCTTGCACCAGAGTACAATAAATAGTGCGACTGTACAGCGGTCGAGAGACCAATAATGGTGAGTATTAAAAAAAAGGATGTGTATATCCTTTTTTCAAAAGTCGCCTCAGCAACATTTCCGGTTAAACTGTTTGCAAACATTTGCTGCTTAGATATTTAACACAAAAAAACAATTCAAATTCCTTTCAATATTGTGGAATGACAATTTGGATACACAATCCACCCGTTTCAGTTTGCCGCGATGTCAATTCATACATTTCAGCAAACAAGTATTGCAGCCTGTCCCTTGTTACCTTTAGCCCTATTCCCTCTTTGCTTTTTTTCATGTGACCGCTGCCATTTCCCGGACCATTATCTTCCACGGAGATATATAACTTTTCATGTTGGAGTTTCGCACTTATCAGTATCCGCCCGTCTGAGGTTCTTTTTGCAATCGCGTGATGAATCGAGTTTTCCACAATCGGCTGTAATAAAAAGCTGGGCACTTTTACTAACAAAGCTTCGGGTTCTAAATCTTCCTGCACCGTTAATTTATCAGAAAACCGCACTTTCTCAATTTCCAGGTACTGCCTTATGTATTGCAGTTCATCAGCGAGCGTTACTTCAAGTATATTACCTTCCTGCAATGTTGTCTTAAGAAACCCGTTTAGCAATGCAATCATTCTTTCAGCTTCTGCATTGTCGTTTTTAAGAATAAGTGTCGAAAGTGTATTGAGCGTGTTAAACAAAAAATGAGGATGCAGCTGGCTTTTTAAAGCATGAAGTTTTGACTGCACGTACTCATTCTGCAGCTTTGCAAGTTTTATCTCATTAGCCTTGAACGTTTTTTGAAAATCAATAAGATACAGCGATATCATTATTACAAGATAAACACTCCAATCCACCCAGATTGAAAGAAAACGGAAGATACGGTTACCCAGTAACGATATAAAATCCATCGGTACAGGGTACTGATACCTGATTATAGTGGCAAAAGTTTGATGAAGAACAGATAAAACAACCGGAAGAATTATCACGTAAACAATCCACGAGGAAAAGTAGCCTTTTTTCTCTTTAATTTGCACCGAGAAGTAGTAGAGGAGAGGGTATATTAGTGCCCACCAGAGCCATAACGAGAGATTAAAAACAATTTGATAATGCAGAGTTTTAACTTGTGGTAATGATTTATCCGCGTAGAAATGCTGAAAAGCACTGCTCATCGCTGTTAACGTAAGCAATATTACCAGAAGGCAGAAAAAAATATAATACGGAGTGTTTTTTTTAATACTCTCCGTCAGGCGTTGCAGCATCAAGCGTGTTGTTCTGAAAATTGCAAAAAATATCTCACGTAAATGTAATATTTCCGCTTCTATTATTTTTTTGCTTTTTACATTTGGTATCTATCTATGCGGTTAAGCGCCTTAACAATTTGTCCAAACGCTGTTATTTGCCGATGAAGCGGGATTGAAGAGCGGCTAAAATGTGCCCGTGTTAAAAAACATTGCCTATCCATCAACCGGATTGATACCGGGATGCAATTCTTAAAAGTAAAATAACGAAATCATCCCGTGCCTGCACACGCCACTTTAAAGAAATTTGACTCTGGCTACAAACGTTTTTTTTCAATGCCTCATGAGCTTTAACCATCCAGAGTAAATACCTGCACCTGTCACAAACTGTAAAACAACTCAACGTTTATATTGTTTCCCACTGTATTACTGCCTCTTTCTGCATAAACAAGGCATATTTTTCTATTCTTTTGGTTATCATCAATTTCTTTTTCGCATCAATTGTTTCAAATAAACCAATTGAAACAGTAACTATGTTTTTTGCTGTTGTTCTTTTCCACAGACCGATTACCCTCCCGTCAAAAACTATCACTGGTCTGAATATTCCATTTGTTGAAATGGCTTTTTTACTGGTTTCAACGGGAATAGCAGCACTTCTATCTTTGTAACTTATTATAAACTCATCAAAAGCAGGTAGAACAAACAGCGAATTTTCTTTTATTTGCGAAAAGTTCAGTAATGGCGAAAACCAGTACATTTGTCCGCCCGTTTGTTCGGATACCAGTTCACCCTTTGCCAATTCCAAAGCCTCTTTCCCATCCCGTATAGATAGACCCGACCACCAGACAAAATCCTGTAAAGTTGCAGGCCCGTGGCTTGTAAAATATCTGGATGCAAGTTTCGCCAAAGCTTCAGGTTTACCGGGCATTATTTTATCGGGCACGCGTTCTGCTAACAGCGCATAAGTTTGTTTCTTGTGCTGCATAACGCCGCTGCATATCAAGCCGTCTAATTCAGCGTGTAAAAATAAATGGTAATATGCCTGGGGGTTGTCACTATCAATTTTTTCTCTTTTCAGAATATCAATCAATGCATCACGGGTTAAAAATTTTTCAGCTTCCAATGCCTTTTCAAGAATCTTGTTGCTTTTGGCACAAACTTCAGCGGTCAATCCCAGTTCATTGTCACGCGATTTCATCGAAGATTTAATCCGGGGTGCAGTCAACGCGAGCATCCAATAAATATCATCCGGTGAAACGAAATGCCATGTCGGCCGTAAAACGTGTGTCCGCAGGATCTCCCCTGTATTCAAGGAATGTTTTATCATTTCATCGGTTGAGCCGGGCAGCCGGCAGCCAATTGCCCACTTTGCCATTTCAAAATCCTGCGCTTGCATGGCACCCATATACTTCACCATGTCTTTACGCGCGGAAAAGGAATTGCTGCATATACCCTGACTGACAAGCCGCATCTTTGCGATGCCTGATAGTGTTATGGATTTTTTCATCGCCAAATATAATAAATTGCAGAGAGTGACAGTAATAAAAAGCGATGATTTGTATTTTGCGTTTCATAAAGAAACAAATACGCGAAAACGGCTTGCACCATGTTTACCACCAATTGCTGTATTATTTTGTTAAATAATGGGTTGGCAATTTCATGGGTCACTACAGGTTTTCACCATGGCCGTATAGACTTCATGGGTTTACCACATAACCCCAATGCAGAGTATATAGACCGCTGGAAGCTATCTGCAACACTTACAAATGACAAGCGTGCACCCTGCCAAGGTGCCGAATTTGCGGTGGTTCACTTGCACATGTGCCGATATTTGTATTTGAATTGTTATATTTACAAATCACATAGTCAGGTACATATTCAATGAATGCTAAAACGGATGCCTCCGTTAAGTTTTTTATCATCACTATCGGTCTGGTAGTTATAGCCGCGGTATTGCGGGAGTTGCAGGGTATCCTTATCCCTTTCGTGCTCGCGTATTTTTTATATTTTGTCTTTGCCCCGTTTAATAACTTCCTGTTTGAAAAAAAGATACCGGTTATATTTATTATTCTTTTAGATGTTGCCATTATCCTCTTTATATCCGTTGGTATATCCCGTTTAATTTACGAGTCAATGTCGCAGCTTGGCAACGACTGGCAGAACTATAACACCCGCCTGAATACCATTGTCCGTGATACCTCCATCTCACTCGGCATCAAAGATCCGTTTTTCCGGTCATTCTCACTGCAAAAGATTTTTGCAAAACTTGACTATAAGGAGCTTGCCGGATCGGTATTCTCTTCTGCAGTCGGGCTCAGTGGCAGCACCCTGCTGGTGATATTCTTCTTTGCTTTTATTGTCAGCGGGCATCATGCAATTTATCTGGCATTTAAAAGGCGTTTTGCATCTTTGCTAAACAAAAGCGATGATGAATCTGCAATTATTGTTGAAAACACGACACGCATAAACTCTATTGAAGAAACCGTGAACGAAATTACGCGGCAGATACAACGGTACATAATCACTAAAATAGCCGTTAACATTGCGGCCGGTATTACCGTTGGGCTGTTCCTGTTTTTCATGGGTGTTGATTTTGCCCTGCTCTGGGGACTGCTCACATTCCTGTTAAATTTTATTCCCACGATTGGCTCGGCTGTTGCGCTGGTATTCCCTTCGCTTATGGCGCTTATTCAAAACGGCTCATTCGGGTACGGGTTTCTCATCGTTGGGTGTATCGCGCTTATTCAAACGCTGTATTTTAATTTTCTCGAGCCCATACTTATCGGTAAAAGCCTTGGCCTTAACCCTATTATTATCCTGCTCTCGGTTTTAATCTGGGGCTACGTATGGGGAATAGTTGGTATGCTGCTTGCCGTGCCGTTAACGGCTATTATTAAAATTATCATCTCCAATTCAAAGAATGAAAACCTGCGGTTTTTGGTAAACCTTATGGGGCAGGACTAGTACAAATATGCACTTACAACAAAGGCTGCCCCAAAGGGGCAGCCTTTATACATTTCTCCCTCACACGAATACTTACACGATGAAGCTGCCGCGTTTTACATACTTGGTATGCAGCAGTTCATGCGACTTGTGCCCGCACGGGCCATCGGTAAGGAATTTCTCGTAGATTAATTTCACGTGTGGATTTTCGTGTGACTTACGAATTGTCATCGATTCATCCTCGGCGTAAATTGCTTCCGCGCGTTTTTTCCTTATTTCAGGCGAGGTTGGGATAGGTTGTCCGCCGCCGCCAATGCAGCCGCCCGGGCATCCCATAATTTCAACAAAGTGTACATCGTTCAGTTCACCCTGTTTGAATAATTCCATAACGGTGCGTGCATTTGCAGTGCCGTGAGCAACAACAAATTTCAGGTCAACACCTTCAAGGAAACTCCAGGCGGGCACACAGCCTTCAAGTTTAACCGATGCCTGTTTAATACCCTCGAAACCGCGGCATGCTTCGATGCGGAGGTTTTCGAAAGGTACTTCCCTGCCGGTTATTAACTCGTAAGCCGTCCGTAATGCTGCTTCCATAACACCGCCGGTTGCACCAAAGATAAGCCCGGCACCGGATGCCTCGCCGAACGGATCGTTAAACTCGCTCTTGGGCATTTCAGGTAAAAATATTCCGGCTTCTTTAATCATCTTTGCAAGCTCGCGGGTGGTTAATCCGTAATCAACATCTTTATATCCCGAGTCAACCATTTCAGGGCGGTTGCACTCGAATTTTTTAGCCGAGCACGGCATTACGGCAACAGTAACAATGTCTTTCGGGTCAAGATTATATTCCTGGGCGTAGTACGTTTTCATTAATGCACCAAACATCTGCTGCGGCGATTTTGCCGTCGAGAGATAGTCCAGGGATTCCGGATAAAAATGCTCGATGAACTTTACCCAGCCCGGTGAGCACGAGGTAAACTGCGGCAGTTTCACATTCGGATCCTTGTCAACAAGCGCTGCTTTAAGCCGTAATAATAATTCCGTGCCTTCTTCCATGATGGTAAGATCGGCACTGAAATCGGTATCAAATACCTTGTCGAACCCGATGCGGCGCAGAGCAGTGTTTAATTCGCCTGTCATCGAGGTACCCGCCGGCATCCCGAACTCTTCGCCGATCGCAGCGCGTGGTGAAGGAGCTGTTTGAATAACTACATGTTTTGTCGGATCATCAATGGCACGCCATATATCATCCGAAGGATCATTGGTAAATAATGCACCGGTCGGGCAGCGGTTAATACACTGTCCGCAGTTGATGCAGATTACTTCCGAAAGCGGTTTTCCCATGAAGGTGCCAATATGGGTTTTCCCTCCACGGTCAATCGCTTCAAGAACGCCAACTTCCTGCAAATCGATACAGGTACGCACGCACCGGCGGCAAAGAATACATTTATCCATGTCACGCAGAACCGAGTACGAAGACTTGTCGATTTCATGCATTTTTTTCTCACGGTGCCCGAAGGTGAAACCATCGACACCGTATTCCGAAGCGAGTGCACGCAGCTCGCAATTGCGGTTACGGACGCAGGTATAACACTCGCCATGATGCTCGCTGAGCAGCAGGTCGATAATATGCCGGCGTGCTTTACGAACATTTTCGGTAGATGTTTTAATTTTAATTTGCGAGGTTATCGGGAATGCACAGGCAGCCTGTAACGATTTCATTCCTTCAACTTCAACAACGCAAACACGGCAAACGCCGGCAATACACAAATCTTCGTGATGGCATAAGGTTGGAACCCTTACCTGATTTGCCTTACAGGCTTCAAGTATGGTTGTTCCCAATGGCACTGCAATTTTTTTCTCGTTTAATTCAATGGTGATTGTTGCACCAATCGAGTTCGGATCAACCGGTTTATCAATCTTGTGAGATTTTTGGCTAACCGGTGCCCTGGATTCTGTTTGTTTAAGCATGGGTTACTCCGCTTCCGTTTGATTGATAAATTTCATCGCTGAAGTTTTCAAGTATCGATAAAAATGCATTGGGGCTAGACTGCCCTAAACCGCATTTAGAAGCCACCTGCATGGTTGCTCCCAGTTCTTTCAGATTTCTGATATAAGCAAAGGTAAAATCTCCGCTTATCAACTTGTGAACTCCCTCGAGCAGACGCTCGTTACCAATCCTGCACGGTGTACACTGCCCGCATGATTCTTCAACAAAAAAGTCCATGAAGTTATGCATCACGTTCAGCATGCTGCGTGTTTCGTTAAACACCATAACTGATCCGCCGGTACCGGCATCCTCGTAACTCAGTTTACGCATAAACTGCGATTTTGGAATGCACACGCCGGAAGCGCCGCCAACCTGCACTGCCTTAGTATCCCGGGCGCCAACCACGTCAAGCAGCTCGCGGACGGAGATACCCCAGGGCAATTCATAAACACCCGGCCGTTCGCAGTCACCTGAAACGGAGAACAGTTTTGAGCCTGTTGATTTGTCGGTCCCGTGTTTTCTGAACCACTCGCCTGTTTTAAGCAGGATATGCGGAACTGCAGCCAGAGTTTCAACATTGTTAACCACTGTCGGGAATCCCATGTAACCGGTATTTACCGGGTACGGGGGACGGTTACGCGGCTCACCACGCTGTCCTTCAAGCGATTCGATTAACGCGGTCTCTTCACCGCAAACATACGCACCTGAACCAAGACGTATTTCAATATCAAAATTGAAACCTTCTTTGCCAAGAATGTTTTGTCCCAGCAGATTTTTGGCGCGCATACCTTCCAGGTATTCTTTCAGCATTGCAAACATGTACTCGTACTCTCCGCGGAGATAGACGATGCCATATTGCGCGCCAATAGTATAACCGGCAATTACCATTCCATCAAAAACTGCTTCCGGGTATTCCATAAGCAGTACTCTGTCTTTAAATGTACCGGGCTCGCCTTCATCGGCATTGCACACGATATATTTTTTTTCGGCAGTCGCGGCAGCAGTAATCATCCACTTGGTCGAAGTGGGGAACCCTGCTCCTCCGCGGCCTTTTAATCTTGATTCGCGCAGTTCAAACAATACATCTTCTCTGCCGCCTGCAATTGCTTTTTTAATTGCAGAGCCGGCTTCGTATTGTGTAAATAATACTAATCCCTTGCGGGCTGATTTCTCTATTCCTAAATCCATGGCAGCCTCACTTAATTTCGTTTATTATGGTTACGGCTGCCTCGGGGGTAAGTTTGCCGTAAACACGTTCATTAACAATCATAGCAGGCCCCTGATCGCACATACCAAGGCAATTGGTATATTCTAACGATATCCGTTTATCCTTCGTTGTTTCACCGAATTTTATGCCAAGCTCACGCTCAATTGCTTTTACAATATCGCATTTACCTGCTAAATCGCATGATACGGTTTTGCATAAACGGACAACATTCCGTCCCTCGATATTCGAGTTCAAGAAAGAATAAAACGATACAACACTATATACTTCTACCGGATGGATGGAGAGCATGCGGCCGATTTCCTGCTGAGCAAAATCGGAGATACCATGATACTTTGCCTGAATATCCTGCAGAATAGGGATGAGGGCATTACGGTTGATACCATGCTTTTTCCCAAGCTGTTGAATTTCTTCCATCAAGTTGTTTTTTTCATAAACCAGCATACTTATTTCTCCACTTGCTTTTTAAGGAATTTTTCAACTTTCCCGATGAGCTCATCCGGCGAAATGGGTTTTTCGACAAACTCATCAACAGGAATCATGCCGCCCGAACTGAAATCGAGCCCGGTTGCTTTTGCAATGGATGTGTACATAATGATGGGAGTTGTAACGTTTTCTTTGCGCAATTTTTGTGCAAGAAAGAAGCCGTCATCCGGTTCGTTCATGATAACGTCCAGAATAATTAAGTCAGGGTGCTGCTCTTTAATTATTTTGTATCCGTCATCGGGATTGTTGGCTGAAATGACTTCGAAACCACGCGCTTTTAATATCAGCGTGCTGGCTTCGAGAATATCTTGATCATCATCGATTACTGCGATCAAAGACATATATTTATTACCTCAACTAATGAATGAATGTGGTATTTTAATTTTAACATGCCGCGGTGCATGGTGTAATTATTCTAAACGATATACAATGGGGAAAGACAGCGTGAACTGCGTCCCTTCTCCATACGTGCTTTCACAGGTAATTTTACCCGAGTAAGCTTCAATAATTCTTTTAACAATCGAAAGCCCAAGACCCGTGCCGTGTATATTTTTCGTGTGCTCGTTTTTAGCCCTGAAAAACTCGCTGAACAGCCGTTCTTTCTCGGCGGGTTTTAAGCCTATTCCGGCATCTTTAATTACAACCGTTGTGTAATAGGCATCCTGTTTTACCTGAAGCGTTAGGCTGCCTTTATCACGATTATATTTAATGCCGTTGCTTACCAGATTTGTAATAATGCGCATAAACTCGTTCTGGTCGATACGGATAACGTGTTTACCGGCTTCTTCTGGCATCCCAATAGATAACTGCTTTTTGTCTATATCGACCTTAAACAAATTTACAACTTCTGATAAAGTTTCTTCGACAACTACCTCTCTGATTTCACGCGTTACTTTATTAAGCTCCATCCGCGAAATATCCAAAAGGTCATTAATCATAAAAAGCAGTGACTGCAGGCGCTGATGCGAGCGGTTAAGAAAATCAATTTTCTGTTCCGGCGTTATGCTTATCCCCGGCTGCCGCATAATGTCGATAAAGCCTATGGAAGCCGCGATAGGAGCCTTCAACTCGTGCGCAACCATCGAAACGAACTGCGATTTAAGCAATTCCAGTTTTTTAAACTCGGTAATATTTTTCAGGACGACAACAACACCGGCGAGTGACTTATCATTTTCAGATATCGGTGAAAGTGTCGCCTCGATGTACAGTTGATTTTCGGGCTTGATAGAAACCTCAATGGAAAAAGCAATGGTCTGCTTTTCAATATCAAAAAATTTCTCAACTATCATCTGCCCAATTTCAACTGGTAAGTGCTCAATTATCGGGATACCCAGAGGCAGGTATGTAATATCCAACAGTGTCAGCGAAGCCTGATTAAAATATGCCAGCTCACCTTTTTTATTAATAACCAGTACACCATCGGTAATACTGTTAATAATTGTTTTCAGGCGTGTCCTTTCGAAGGCAACCTCCAGCAGACTTTCTTCGCGCTCTTTTCTCAGCCGTTCTGCTTCAAGCAGCCAGCGGCGCTTTTCAAATCCGCTGTTCAGACTGTTAAGTAATTCATCCGGCGAAAACGGCTTCAAAATATATCCGTCAGCGCCAAGTTTTGTTGCTTCAACCGCGGTCTCGTACGAGGCATAGGCAGTAGCCATGTAACAAACGGTGTTCGGGTGTTTTTTCCTGATTTCTTTTAAAACATCCAAGCCGTTTATGTCAGGCATTTTCAGGTCGATAAGCGCCAGGTCATATTCATGCGCGCTGCCAAAGGCAATACCTTCGGTACCGTTCTGCGCGGCATCAACCTTATAGCCTTCCAGTTCGAGAATCCTGCGCACGGCAGTGCGCAGGGCCTCTTCATCGTCAACAATAAGAATATGACCTTTCAGTTCTTCAGTCATGAGGCTTTATTTTTTGGCCTCGTAAAAACTGTCAATCTTCGCGATAAGCATATCAACAGAGATTGGCTTGTTAAGCAGTGCGTCACATTTCAGCCATTCTTTTTCGTCCGATGTGTAAGCATCGAACTTGTAGCCGGTAACGTGGGCCGCCGCGGTCATCATGATAACCGGGATAGAACGTCCGTGAGCGGTTTTCTTGATATGATAGTTGAGCATGAATCCCGAATCCATCTCTTCCATCATCAGGTCTGTTGCAACCGCGTCGGGCTGTTCCCGCTGATAGATTTCCAAAGCCGTTTTGCTGTTATCAGCCGAAAATACCTTGTAACCGTTAGCTACCAACAGAATTTCCAACGTGCTTAAAATATCGGGGTCATCATCAACAATTAATATTGTGCGTTTATGATCCATGTTCTTTCCTAATTAATGTAACTTTCAGATTTAGTTATTTGTTTTGGCAGCCGGACGGAAAACGTTGTGCCGTTCCCGGGAGTGCTATCAAATGTTATATCGCCTTTGTGCATCTTAATGATACCATACGCGATAGCCATACCCAATCCGGTACCTTTGCCAATTTTTTTTGTTGTAAAAAACGGTGTGAATATTTTATTCGCGTTTTCTTTCGGGATGCCGCACCCGGTATCGGTTATTTTAACCGAAAGGGTGTTTTCCTCATCAACAATAAGTATTGTAATTCTTTTCGTGTCAAAGCCTTCCATCGCTTCGGCTGCATTCATCAACAAGTTCTGGAATACCTGTTCCAGTTGGTCTTTATCGGCTTCCAATTCCGAATCATTAGCCTCGTGATGCATTTCGACTTTAATTCCGGCAAACACTTGGTGCTGTTTAATTTTTTTAACAATCTGCGTGAGCATATCAAAAATATCAAACCGCTGTACCGAAAGCTTTCCCTGCCGGGCGAAATTTAACAGATTCGCGACAATATTCTTGCACCGGTTTGCTTCGTTGATAATAGTCTGCAGGTCTTCTGCCGGGCTGGGGGGCATCTCAATTTTAACAAGCTGCCGCTGCACAAGCGAGGCATACAGCATGATGGTTCCCAGTGGATTATTAATCTCGTGGGCAATACCGGCGGCTAACTGCCCTATGGATGCAAGCTTTTCCGCCGAATGGAGCTGCTCCTGCGTGGTCCGTAAATCTTCGTACGCGTTTTGCAGTTCGTCAATCAAAAACGGCAGGCACATCTCACGCTCAGCTAAACCCTGCGAAACCGAAGCGGCAAATTCCTTGCAGGTAAGATACCCGCACGCGCCGCAATTCAAGCGGTCCTTGTCTGATTTTTTATTGATAGCTACCAGAACCTCCGCTGTTTCTGCTTCAGTCGCGGGTACGCCGCCAACCGGGCGCTCGAAAAACTCCCTGTGTAAGTTCAGCCCCCTGCTGTTGTACAGGCTGCTTTTCCAAACTTGTTTATCAACCTGGTTAATTGTTGCCTGCACGTATTCAATCACCTTTTCACGGCGAGAATAATGATTCAAATCCGAGGCAATTGCCGGGCCGCTGATACATCCTTCACAAAACAAAATGTCGATAAATTTAGCGTTAATCTGGTTATTGCTTATTTCTTCGATAATTTCAACAACTTTGCTTTTACCCTCAACAACCAGCACTTCTTTTTCCATAACATCAAAAGGAAGGTCTGCTGTTTTTAACAATCCGCCTGCAAGGGGATACACTTTGCCAAGGTTCGCGTACGGGGGGTCAAAGCGCATTTCTTCCTGTTTGTCTATATTAATCCCCGACGCGGTAAACAGTTCCTTTAATTCGGCAAAAGTCAATACACCATCAATAGACTCAGATACAGTGCCATCCAGTATTTCCGCTTTTTTTGCCGTGCATGGCCCGAAGAAGAACACCGGTTTTGTTTTACCGTACAACTCTTTCAGGTATCTGCCTAACGCTACCATAGGTGATACAATAGTTGCAAGGTTGGGAACTAATTCAGGGTAATATTTCTCTATATAATTACATACCGCGGGACAGCTTGAAGAGATAATTGTTTTACCGGGATATTGTGAAAGCTCGTCAATATACATGGGGCTAATAAGGTCGGCACCGAAAGCGGTCTCGACAACCTGCTCAAAACCCAGCTTTTTTAATGCCGCGGGAAGTTTAAGATAATTACCCGGCCACGACGCTGCAAACGATGGAGCGACTAAGGCAATCGATGGGACTTCAGCTAAAAGACGGTTAAATTCCGAAAAATTGTACGAGGTAATGTGTTTTGCACCCTGTGAACATACTTTAACGCAATGGCCGCAGGCAATACACCTATCCTGCATAACTAAGGCCTGGCCGTTAACGACCCGGATAGCTTTTGCAGGGCACTCCCTGATACAACCGTAACATCTTCGGCACCGGTCTGGTATGGTGCTTATTATGCCTTCCATTATATGTTCAATATTTGTGCAATAAAAAATTCAGTTAACCCCTAAAAGCATTTTACGTGCCAAAAAACAGCATTATTTTATAGGGCTAAAACCTTCTATTTTCATCAGTCCCGGCAGGCATGCTAAATCTTTAATATACAATAGGTTACCTGCAGAATATTATGTATCGTTTGGGGTTTTGCTGTTAATTCAACTTTCCCTAAACTTTAATCGTTTAATAATTCAACAGTGCAAAAAATCAAAATCAGTATATTCTTCTTGAAAGCAAGAAGCCCCTTTTACAATAATAAGAATAGTTGCCAATTGCAAATAATTCAAGTATGGCTATAATTTTTTCAGGTTTTCCCGCCCGGCTTCATTGGAATTTAGACTTGGATCTCATCCCTATTACCAATTGCCATATTACGGTTTTTCTCGTTATATCTTTGGGTTTGCGTTTAAATGCAGCGGATAACAAGCGATGACCACAAAGTTACTGTTTGTTGCTACTTCGCTATGCGCTGAAGGCGCTTAATTTGAATAACCACGGATGAAATCCGTGGAAAGGACACCTCCAAAACTTCCCGTCCCCGAACGGGGACGAACTGACCTACTATGGGCCGTTATAGACCTTGTTCTCCATGGTTCGCCCCCTTCAGGGACGTGTACGTTTTGGCTGGATTATCCACGGGTTAGGAACCCGCAGTTATTCATCCGCCGCCGCGGCGAATCCTTTCAGGATTCGCCTTATCCTGTTTTGCAAAAACTGATTGACCCATGTAACGATTCTTTCTCAAACAACTACCGGTGGCCTCCATGAAATCATTTGCGCCCATATTTCAAATCAACTGCCATTAATTTCTCATTTCACTTTTCCGGGGGGCTTTCATCAGTCCTTAGTTATCACTATATTTAGTTTTTCTAATACAATATTATAGATGAACCTCTTTTATTTCAGCATAACTAAAACTGATAAGCAGGTTCAATAATAAACAGGTTTAGGATATTCAATAAAATATTCCGGTGTTAAAATATGCATAAATCTTTACTCGTGTTGTTGTTAGCGGTATTTCTCCTTACTCCCGGCTGTCTGGTGGTATCTAAAATTTCATACTCTATACAGATGAAAACAAAAACGACCGGCACCGTAAAAGTAAAGTTTCATGATGTGCGTTCCGATGCAATTGGTAATAAAGAATTTGAAGATGATAAAAAGAATTTGTTTGAATACCTGCTGAAAAGCGAAGATTTTAGCGCCTCTATGCAGTCTGAAGGTAAAACCATTTCATCGCGCCGCCTGGAAATATACGAGAACAAACTGAACGGTATTGCCGTCTATAACTTTAGTGATATAGAAAAAATCGAAGGCATCCGTTTCCGCGATGGTTACTATTACCTTACCCTGCAGGCCGAAGACTCGGTTTTATATACCAACGGTGAGATTATTTCAACCGAAGATTACAAACGAATTATCTGGAACGAAGGCACAAAAAACCTCGAGTTCGAGATTCAGTCGGGACAGGTATTGCAGGATACAAGAGACTTGGCTCCCGTGTACAAGTCGCTGCCGAAATAAGCTTTTCCGTGTTTGCTGAAGTTGCCTTTCCGCTCCCGTTCAGGCGTTTCTTCACCTACCGGATACCGGAAGACCTTGTAGAGCGCGCCCGGTTTGGTATGCGCGCGCTTGCACCTTTTGGCAAGCGTGTTATTACCGGAGTTATTGTTGCAACAAAAACAAACGCGGGAGATATTCCCGAAGAAAAAATCAAAGAGATTCTTGATATCCCCGATGATGAACCCATTATCACCCAAAGCGAGTACCCGTTTTATCAGTGGATTGCCGAGTACTATCTCTGCGGCTTGGGAGAGGTTATCCGGCTGGCCGCCCCTTATGGCTCCGATTTACAATCCAAGCGCACCATTCAGGCTGATGCTGAAATTTGCAGGGAGCTGGCTGACAAGGCTAAAAAGCAGGATTCAACCCGCACGAAAATTCTGCTTGCCCTAGCCGAACAGCCCAACATCAGTTTTATTAAACTGCAAAAAAAAGTAAAAAAGAAAAACATCTACGCCATTATCCGCAAGATGCAGCTTGCCGGTATCGTCAGCGTTATAGAAGAAAACCCCAAAGCAAAAGTAAAAGATAAAGTTGCCCGTTTTATCAGGCTTTCTGCACCGGTTGAAAGCGTGTATGAACTGCTCCCCGAGATAGAACGCCGCTCGAAAAAACAGGCTGCCGCGCTGCTGCGCATGATTGATTACCGCGACCACGGAATCTCCCTGAAAGATTTTGTCGCCGAAACAAAGATTACGGCTCCGGTGCTTATACCACTAGTCAAGCGGGGTTTGCTTGCGTTGTATAACAAGAAAATCGAACGTAAGTTTACAGAAACGCTCGCTAATGATCTGCCTTCATACACGCTGACGGAAGAGCAAAAGGTTGTTTATGAAAAAGTTATGGAAAGCATTAATGCAAATGGCTTTAAGGCTTTCCTGCTGCATGGCATAACGGGCAGCGGTAAAACTTTAATTTATCTTGATCTGGCAGAAGAAGTATTAAAGCGCGGAAAGAGTGTACTGGTGCTTGTGCCGGAAATATCCTTAACCCCGCAAATAACTTCGCGGTTTTACGCGCGCTTTAGTGACAAGACCGCGGTTATACACAGCCAAATTGCACCCGGCGAACGGTACGACACTTGGAAAGCCGCGCAGGCTGGAAAAATACAGGTAATAATCGGCGCCCGTTCTGCTTTGTTTGCTCCGCTGCAAAATCTGGGACTGGTAATTATCGACGAAGAACACGATGCCAGTTTCAAGCAGGATACCATTCCCCGCTACAACGGCCGCGATTGTGCCATCATGAAGGCATTCTACGCGGGCTGCCCTGTTGTTCTCGGCTCGGCAACCCCCTCGGTTGAAAGCATGTACAATGCAATCAACGGTAAATACCAGCTGCTTGAGCTGAAAGAGCGCGCGGACGGTGCCAAACTGCCGTTTATTACCATGGTAAACGTGGTTGAAGAAAAAAAGCAAAAGCGCATGGCGAACCTGTTCTCGCAGTCAATGCTCGATAAAATAGACCACCGCTTGAAACTGAAAGAGGGCGTTATCATCCTGCAAAACCGCAGGGGGTTTTCAACGCAGGTATATTGCTTTGAATGCGGGCAAATGGAGATGTGCGAAAATTGTTCGGTTGCCATGGTGCATCATCTTAATACCAACATTATTCAATGTCACTATTGCAGTTCGCAAAAACCTGCCCCATCACAGTGCTCGCATTGCGGTTCTTTTGCTATCCGGTTTTTCGGGGTTGGTACCGAGCGGGTTGAAGATGAACTTTCGTATTACTTCCCCAATGCTAAAATGAGCCGCATTGACTCCGACACCATGGCAAAGAAAGGAAACCTGAGCGCCATCCTGCAGGATTTCCGTCTGGGGAACACTGATATTTTAGTCGGCACGCAAATGGTCTCCAAGGGGCTCGATTTTGCCCGCGTAACGCTGGTTTGCGTTGTTTCGGCCGAGACAAATCTCTGGCTGCCCGATTTCAGGGCGAACGAAAGAACATTCCAACTGCTTACACAGGTTGCAGGCCGCGCAGGCCGTAGTGCCGAAAAAGGCGAGGTTTTAATTCAGACGCAAAATGATAAACACCCGGTTTTGCAAAGAGTACTGCACCACGACTATGCTGGATTTTACAAGGCAGAAGTTTTTCAGCGCGAGCGCCTGCAATACCCGCCCTTTACCCGGATATGCCTCATCGAGATGAAGGATAAAGACGAGAAAAAAGTACGGAATGCCATTACTGACTTGTATAATATCCTGTTGAAGTACAAACAGAATTTCCGTATATCAGCACCAACAACGGCAATTATTTATAAACTCCGCAACGAATTCCGCTATCAGATTCTTCTAAAGGCAAACCGTGCTGAAGACCCATCGGGAAGCAGGCTGCGGTATATACTTAATGAATCGCTGGCTTACTTCAGTAAGATTTCTAATTTTAAAGATGTGAATGCTATAGTGGATATAGACCCGCAGCATATATTGTAGTATGTATTTTGTTTTTCCCTTCATGCCCAACAAAAGCCGGAAGAATTGGCTGTAGCAGTACTTGTTTTCCGGGCATCCGCCACTCCTGTTCATTGCACTCAACGTAAAAGTGTAAAGGAGGCGCGAAGTCCGCAATGGTTTCTTATAAGCTTTTCTTTCACTTGCGCATTAGCGAATTGCACTAACATCACTCAGCATTCATCACTCAAAACTCCTGAACAGCATTCATCACTCAAAGCTTACCACTCCTGTTCATCACTCAAAACTCATAGCTCAGTATTCCAAATTCATAATTCATAATTAAAAATTCATAATTATTTTCCCTATGTTTAATTGCAATTTTCAATACACTTAAAACATGGATACCATCATGACAAAGATATTTAGAACAGGGGCAATTGGCGCGTTACTCGATGAATACGAGCGTGCTGCAGAGGAACTAAAAAACGTTTTACTGCATGTATCAGAAAAGCATTTTACGGCGGTTGTTGATACCGTAACCCAAGACCCGGACTGCCGATCAATCCAAACTATAATGAACCATGTTGTCCGGTCTGGCTATGGTTACGCGAATTACATACGGCAGCATCTGGGCGACCCATGGATAGAAAGAAAAGAGGATTACGAACTTGTCTCACCTGAATTAGCGAGCAATGAACTATCAAAAATGTTTGCATATATGGTTGACACTTTTACCGGTAAAACAGATGCTATATTTGAAAATCCCGAGCAGAACATTATTAAAGTACGCTGGGGACAAAGCTACGACCCGGAGCAGTTAATAGAACATGCAATTGTGCATGTTTTGCGGCACAGGCGGCAAATTGAGAAGTTTGATTCGATAATAGTTTCTTAATCTTGTTTTATTGATTTTGCAGAGAGGCTGGATGGATGCAGCTTCTGTAAATGCCGCACCACATATTTTTAGGATGTGGGGTGACTTTTATTTTCTTTGTGAATCAAAATCTTATACAATATTTTAGCGTATTCCAAAAAATGATTTTTCATTTTTTCAGCAATTCCCCCGTTGACAAAAAGGAATGGATAATATTCATGAAAAAAACGATTATAATCTATCTGCTGTTAATTACCGCCCATGCACTGCTTTTTACCGGGTGTAAGAAAGATGACAGCCCTGTTAATAACACCACACCAACCGCTCAGATAATTCCACTGTCGGTTGATAACTCCTGGCAATATGCAAATACTCTTTATGACACTTCAGGAAACATCGTACAACAATTCAATAGTGTGAATAAAATAATTGGTGACACAATAATCAATGGAAAACGCTGGTATTATTTTGATAAAAATGCCTTGTATTTTTCAGTTTCGCAGGATGGTTACTATTTCCGGGATCAATATGCCTCCGATTCACTCAAGGAGAAACTGACATACAAATATCCATGCAATAAATACGATACATATTCTTATTGGCAGGTTGCAAATTGTGATACAGCTATAACAGTTGCCCGGAAAACCTACAATTGTATTTTCTACAAATACCGGATGAAGACAAGCGACAGCTTTGGGCAAGCAGATGTTTTTATTAAACCTGGAATAGGTATTATAAAAATCATTGGGTACGGGTATATACCGAACCTGCCAATTTTTCAGTGGCACGTTACAGAATTGACAGATTACAATATAAAATAGGAGGCATCCTAAATTTTCCGATAAATCCAATCATGTTATAGTAGATTTATTGCTCCGTTTTAAATGACCTTGATTGCATTGTCCTTAAACATTAAAAGTGTTTTAATCGGGCAGACTAATAGCATTTACTCTTTTCAGAGCAAATTACTATTTCATGAGATACGACCCGCCTACCATATCGTAACCGAATTGAAAGCTTGTCGGGCCCAACAGTACCCCGTTAACCAAAGGATGATCGCCTTCGAATTTCCAGAAAGATTTTTCATCACATAACTGCTCTTTATGCCCGGCAAAAGCAATCCGCACGTAATTTGTTACACCGGATAATGCCGGAGCAAATATTAGCTGCATACCTTTTGACCCGGAACGATCAACGGCTCCTTCCGGGAAACAGCTGCAAGTTCCGTGTAACCCGTCAGCTTCAATTGTACCGATCCACATCCCATGCTCAGTATTCTGTAACGTAACATTGCCATACCTTGCATAATGCCCCTTCGCAACCATATAGCTTACGAATGCACTATCGGGCATCCAAAAATCTAATGCCAGAAATGGTTTGCCGGAACCAAGATCAGCCAAAGAATCCGAAGCGGCTACTCTTGCAAACCAGATGGCCGCAGCTCCATTCGCGGGCCACGCGGGTTCTCGGCCATCAAGAGAAAATTCTTTCATCCGGACAATTTCAATAAAGGAGATGCACCAATGCTCTTGTCCGGGAAATTTTGCAAGCTGATCTTTTGCCCATGTTGTATTGCCATCAGCAAGTTCTTTTATGGTAATAAACCGTAATTGTTCCGGTAATCGCTCTTTTACGGTTTTGGGATCAAAAAGTAAATAACTGACAACCTCTTCCGGGTCATCCACAACCCATCGCGTCAGTGCCCCTTCGGGAAGAGAAGGAACTTGAGCCTGTAAACAATTACAGATTACCAAAAATATAATAAATAAAACGGACACATAATGCCGCAGCATAAAATCCTTCATTCATTTTAATTAAAGCCTAAAACGGCATGAAACTGCTCAATTGTAAGTTATATAGCAAAAGAGCAGTCCCAATTAACTGCTCTTTTACAATTCCGCCTTACATTTCCTGCAAGTTTAGATCAACAGCCGGGCTACTTTACCGCTTCCACCAGCTTTTCAATTCCTTCAATAACACGCAATAACATTTCCGCCGATGGCGCTTCCGCATCTTTTATCTTTTTCAGCGAATCATCTTTCCAGCCCTTCGGCGCCTTGCTGCCGGATGTAAATTTCATTGCATCAAGAGCAATTTGCGATAATTCTGAAAGATTTTTTGAAACAGGAAGTACCTCTTTCAGTAACGGGGCGTTTGCAGCGAGAGCTTTTACAGCCTTGTCGTTTTCTTTCCAAAGTACAAGCTGCTGTTTAATGTTTTGTGCCTCGGCCTTATTACCTGCCAGCAGACGCTCAACAGCCTTATTAAAATTCCTGCCTGCAAAAGCATCTGGGTAAACAGCATCCACCATACGGGTATAAGGAGAAGCTGATGTATAATATTTTACAAAACGGTGCCGGCTATACTGCTTTACCGGTTCAAGAACATCGGCAAGTATTTTTACCGCGGCTGCTTCCTGGTAGTTTGCAATCCTTCTGAACATCAGATCCTGATTTTTAATATGTGTCAGTCCATGCTCTTCAAGCAAGGGTGAAATTACCGCGAGCCTCCGGTACATGTCATCAACATCACGTACGTTTGCCTGCGACCAATACCGCTCGGCAATTGCAGCCGTACGAGGCCATATACGCGAGTCAACATTCTCCGGTGTAACAAGTTCAGCCCACATGGTAGCCTCGCCGCCAAGAACGCGCTTGCGCTCTTCAACACCAAGGTTCAGTGAATCAGGCGCGGGATCAACAAGATAATGTTCATCCGTGTGCTGCGAGAGGTCGATATAGTAACCGTTTGATAAAACATTCATGTATCCTTTGCTGACCGCGTCAGCAAGATATTTCATGCCCCGCCACGAGTGGACAACAATATCTTTCGGTAAATCCGGGTGCAGTATCTCATCCCAGCCCATCATTTTTTTGTTATTTTTCTCAAGGATTTTCTGAATACGCTTGTTGAAATAGGTTTGCAGCGCGTGGTTATCTGCAATGGATGAATCCTTTTTAAACTTCGTTATCTTCTCGCTGGCGTTCCAATGCTTGCCGTTGTTCTCATCGCCGCCGATATGCATGTACTCATCGTTAAACAGTTTGCACATTTCAACAAAAAAAGTGTCAAAAAACTGATACACTTTTTCGTTCGTCGGATCAAATACCGGATCGAACACGCCCCACCTGCGCTCTATCTTGTATGTAACATCTGCTGAACCAAGCTCAGGGTAGGCGGTTAACCAGCTTGTCGAGTGGCCGGGAATATCAAATTCAGGTACAACACGTATGCCCCGCTCGTTGGCATATTTTATTACTTCTTTTACCTGCGATTGTGTATAGTAGCAGCCGTCCGAGCCCTTCTTGTGCAGTTCGGGGAGCGATTTGCATTCAACACGGAATCCCTGATCATCTGATAAATGCCAGTGCAACACGTTCAACTTAACCGCGGCCATACCGTCGATATTGCGTTTCACCATTTCCATTGGCATATAGTGCCTGCTGATATCAAACATCAAGCCGCGCCATGAAAAGCGTGGCTCATCTTCAATAACTGCACCCTTAAAGTAGAATCCGTTTGCATCTGCTGCAACCATTTGCAGAAGCGTTTCGAAACCATGCAAAATACCCAAATCGTTCTGTGCCGAGAGGGTTATGCTTTTTGCATCAACAACAAGTTTATACGATTCATTCTCTCCAACAGTAAGTTTACCTTTCTTGTTGTATTTAATTACCATAGTGGCTTTTTCAACAGTGCTGTCAACCGATGGATAGTGCTGTGCAAAAAACAAACCGGTACGGTTCGAGAGTCTCCTTAAGAACCGGGCAGCAGCAGCATCAAGCCGTTTGTTTTCTTTTGCCTGTATGGCAATGGTAAAATTATTATCGAGCCTGAAATCAGCATTACTGAGCTGCACGCTCTTGGGCAGCGGCATAAATACCGGCCCCGTGTTTTTTTGTTGAGCCATAAGAGCCCCGCTTATGATACAAAGAAAAAGGATACCATACATTTTCATAGTATTATTTCGATTTAAGTTATTAACACCCGGCAGCTAAATAGCTTCCGGTTTACCAATTATTTTAAGTACCGCGACCGATTTCTGAACCGCGAATACTTCCTTGAGCTGAGCTAGTACTGTGCCTGTTACCAGATCATAGTCACCAAATATCTGTGTACTCATCCCGTTGGTTTCAACCCGTATGCCTTCGCGGCCATGCAAAGTTGCAATAAACCTAAGGATTATTTCCTTAAAATTTTCATCCAGCGGGTATAAACTAATTTCCAAAGCTACATTCATGTCAATCTCCATTACAATAAAAAAAAACCTCCCCGTGCACAGGCGTGTACAGGGAGGTTAAAAATAATTAAAACGAAACGTTATTTTGCTGTCGCGGTTGCATCAACAAATACCCGTTGTGCAAGTTCCCGGTCCATCATAAACAAACCGGTTTTGTTCTCACCAACCATCTTCAGTTCTTCAATAAGTTTAGTAACATTGGCTTCTTCTTCAACCTGCTCATTAACATACCAGGCCAAAAAACTATTTGTTGCATGGTCTTTTACTTCCAAGGCAAGGTCAACAAGGTTATTAATGCACTCGGTGATATGCTGTTCATGTGCATAAGTAGCCTCGAACATGGCCAGCGTATTTTCCCATTTCGTATCAGGTTTATTAATCTGCTCCAGTACCGCGGTGCCGCCTTTTTGAATCAGATAGTTATAAAACTTCATCGCGTGCGAGTATTCTTCCTGCGATTGTACCTTCATCCAGTTAGCAAACCCGGCAAGGTTTAATTTTTCGAAATTTGCAGACATGGAAAGGTATAAATAGGATGAAAAGAACTCTTCGTTTAACTGCTTGTTAAGCGCTTGTTCTATTTTAGGGTTAATCATGGTTCTTTCCTTTTTTGTTCTAATAATAATTTTAGAAGTACATAGCTTAAACTAAGAAATTTTTTACTGTTTTTACAAAAAATGAACAGATAGGCCGGACACATCCGGTTATTCTAAAAACCGGCCGTTTTATCATTTTTTTATGCTCCATTCGTTTTTTTTACCGCGTTTTTCATTATTTTAGCGTAATATACCAAATTGTTCAAATAAGATACTTTATAATGTAACCATGCGATTTTTACGATTATTCTTAATTCTATTAACATGCACCTTTTCTCTGCACGGTCAGGATCATTCCTTTGCCTGGTTTACCGATACACACGTGGGCTCCCCAACCGGTGAAACAGATTTATATTCCTGCATTAAAAGTGTAAACAACCGCCCTGAAATTAAGTTTGTTGTTGTAACCGGCGATATTACCGAAAAAGGACGGAACATTGAACTGGAAAAAGCAAAAGAACTGCTCAACCAGCTCAAAGTAAAGTATTATATTTTTCCCGGGAATCACGACACGAAATGGAGCGAAAGTTTCTGCACTAAATTCATTGAATTGTGGGGCGATGATAAATTTGCCTTTGAATTTAACCAAATCAAGCATGTCGGGGTAAACAGCGGTATTATCTGGCGCGGCGGCGGCGGGCATGTGGCATCAGAAGATATAATATGGCTTGATTCTGTTATCTCCAATACACCAAAATCCACTCCGGTTTTCCTTTACACGCACCATCCGCTTGATGGAGATATTGACAACTGGTTTAAAGTTATTAATGCCGCGCGTAAAGGCAATGTTCAAGTACTGTTTTACGGGCATGGGCACAATAACCGCGCAGACACCATAAACGGTATCCCTGCTTTTGAAAGCAGATCTACACTGACTGGAAAAGGTATAGCAGGTTATACTTTGTGCACGGTTGCCGGAGATTCTCTGTTTTTCTCGGAAGTTGCTTCTGATACAATACGGCAGGCATGGGGAGCCACAAATTTCCAGTTCCCCATAGCAGTACCCCCGGTTGACTCACTCCAATTTATTAATTACTCGGCAAGCATCAGCTGGACCAAGGATTTGAAGACCACAATTTCTGCTGCTCCGTTGGTGCATGATAATAAACTTATTGTAGCCGCGGCTAACGGGATGGTTTATTGTTATGACCAGCAAGGCAAAGAACTCTGGAAATTTAATACCGGCGGCAATATATGCAGCCGTCCCGTAGCACATCTCGATATTCTCGCTGTTGCCACGCATCAGGGCGACCTATTCACTTTGCGTATCGGCACCGGCAAAGTTATACAAAGCATCGGGCTCGATTTTCCGGTTACCGGACAGCTTGCCCTTACCCCGACGTTTTATCAGGATGAAAAAACCATGGGACTGCTCATTGGCTCGGCAACCGGTAAACTCTATTGCTACGATTTGTTTCTTATGAATGAAATTTGGGTTAATGCCTCGGCTCAGCAGATGATTGAAACACAACCGCTTGCTGTTGACGGGCGCATCGTGTTTGGCAGCTGGGACAATTATCTCTACTGCGTGGATGCAAAAACAGGCACGCTCAACTGGAAATGGACTGAAAACAAAAATTTCTATTACAGTCCCGCAGCGTGTTTCCCGGTTAGTGACGGCAAATATGTTTATGTATCAACTCCCGACAAGTTTATCTCGAAAATTGATCTGCTTCTTGGTACTACCGTGTGGCGGTATAATATGCCGCCAAAATCCGAGAGTAAAAAAATAAAGAAGAAGGACGCTAAAAAATTCGAATACGCGAATTGGGAAACCATTGGCATCAGCGAAGATAAACTAACACTTATGGTAAAATCGATGAACGACAGATTGCCGCCACCGGGGAGTATAAAAAAGAATTTGACCTCGGGTACGGGTTGGATACCACGCCAATTACACTCGAAGAACATAACGGCACCGTTGTGTTCGGTGTAAAAAAAGGAATTGTTTACATGGCCAACGGTGATACCGCTGACCCGCTTTTCTTCATGGGTACTTCCCGCGTACTTAGTTCAGCCTGTTTCGGAAATCAGCAATACGCCGTTTGCAACATGGATGGCAGTATTGTTGTTATAAATACAAAGTAAAATAATGCAAAGTTTATACAAGGGAGTGCTGTTTGATATAGACGGCACTCTCACCTCTACCAATCAGCTTATCTTTGATACCTTTAACCATATTCTTAAAAAGTATAAAGGCAAAACATTTTCCAATCAGGAAATTATCGCCCTTTTCGGCCCGCCTGAAGAAGACATTTTACGTGACCTTTTCGGGGATAAACTCGAACAGGTGCAGGCGGATTATTATGCCTACTACGAGAACAACCACCAACAAATGGTTGACCTCTATCCCGGCATACAGGAATTGCTCGAAGAACTGCATGATGCTGGTGTTGTTATCGGCGCATTTACCGGCAAGGGCCGCCGCTGTGCCCTCATAACAATGGAGCAGACAGAGATAATTAAATATTTTCAGATTGTTATCAGTGGCAGCGATGTAACAAACCATAAACCGCATCAGGAGGGTATTATGACATTTATGAAGCAGTTTAACCTTGCCCCGAGTGAAACTGTTATGATTGGTGATGCAACCGCGGACATACTTGCCGCGCGCGGTGCCGGTGTGCATGTCCTTTCTGTTGTGTGGGACAGTTACGGTATTGAAGATGTAACCCGGATGAACCCCGACAATGTTTACCACACGGTTGCAGATTTGCGGGAAGCTTTGTTTAAAAGTAGCTCGAAGCGCAGTTTCGTATAGCTTTGCGGGAGTAAAACACACGCCGGATAAACTATAAAACATACAATAGTTTTCCGGGTATTCCGGTTACGCCCGGGCTCTGCGAAGCTTTGCTTCGCGCTACAATTCACCGCTCATCGTTTAAAAAGGTGCACTCCGACGGGTTCGTTGGTTGTTTCTTTTCATGTGTTTTCTACAAACAGAGCACCCCGCTGGGGCGCAATGCAATGTTTTTTTTTGAATTGTATATGTCGGGGGATTGTGTCGTTATTGCTGCTGCAGAAAACATCTTGAGTGGGCGATTTACAAAACCGCCCTAAAAATAAGATTGCAAGTTTTCTATAGGTTCTCGTAAACCGGGCAGGCTTTGCGAAGCTTTGCTTCGCGCTACACTCATCACTCATCTCTCAACACTCATCGTTCAGCGCTACTTACCGTACTTTGCCACGGGCTAAAGAAGGCCACACTCCCAGCCAGCATAATACACTAAACAAAATAAATGCAACACGGATACTTTGCATGAGCTGCGCTCCGTTTGATTTGCTTAACTGTGCCTGTCCGATAAAAAGCGAGAACAACAGCATGGCAATACCCATACTCAGCATTTGCCCGACGGTCCGCATGGTTGACAGTGTTGATGCTGCAACACCGAGATATTTCTTTTCAACCGAGCTCATTACCGCGTTGGTATTGGGTGAGGAGAACAGGGCAAAACCAAAACCCAGTAACACCAGGCAGATGATTATGTACAACTCAGAAGTTTCAGGAGTAATCCAAATTAACGGCAGCACCCCGAGCGCTGAAACAGCCATACCAATAGAAGCAACAACACGCGGCTCTATTTTATCGGATAGCTTTCCCGCCAGCGGTGAAAACACCGCCATAACAACGGGCTGTGCCACCAAAATGGTTCCGGTTTCGATGGGAGAAAAGCCTTTGATGTACTGGAAATAAAAATTCAAAAGGAATGTAACCGCGAATGTTGCACTGTAATTTATCAGTGCTGCAATGTTCGAGTAGGAGAACGACTTGTTTGCAAAGAACTGGTTCACGTCAAAAACAGGTGTTTTAACGGTACGCTCGTACCGGTAAAAAACAATAAAACCTAAAATCCCAGCGGTAAAAAGATACGGTCCCGCGGGTTGGGTTAGTTTAGAGAAGCCGTACATCGAAAGAATGAGCGAAGCACCGTAGAGAAGAGAACCCGGCAAATCGAAGCTTTCACCTTCGGCTTCCTTCCATTCCTCTGTAAAGTATTTATAGACAAGGATTATCATAACAATCCCAAGCGCCACGTTAAGCAAAAACAAACTGCGCCATCCAAGGATCTGTACCATGATACCGCCAAGAAACGGCCCTGCCGAGAGCCCCGTGTAAACCGCCGCCACATTTATCCCCAGAACTCTGCCTCTTTCCTGCGGCGGAAATACCGAAACAACTATCGCGCTTGCATTGGAAAACACCATAGATGAACCAATACCTTGTAATATCCTTGCAACAATAAGCATGTAGCCGTTAACAGATAAACCGCAGAGCAGCGATGAGGCGAGAAAGAGCAGCAAGCCTTTCTTGAAAATATTCACCCGGCCTTTTATATCAGAAAGCCGCCCGAAAGGCAGCAGCATGGCAGCGGTAGTTAAAATAAACGCGGTTGAAACCCAGCTGAGTGTTACCGCGTCCAAACTGAATTCTTTACCAATAGCGGGCAGTGCCACGTTTATCGAGGCTCCCATGAAGGGATTGATAAATGCCCCGATCGTGAGGATGAATAACGATAACCCCTTGTTCTGCTTCACTTCCATAATGTGTTCGATCTGAAAAAACAAAAATAAACAGCAATTAAAATAACAAGAAAAAATGGTTCACCAAGATATAAGCGGTATTGTATATTCTATATTTTGCTTTAACCAGTCCGAAGCCGCAGCAAAGAATAGGCAATGGATTTTCCATAGTGTATATCCCCTTAGCGGCAAGTAAAAAAAAACCGGACTTGTTGCCATAACCTTGAACAATAGTCTCCTCCGCTTTATAAAGCCTGAGGGTAGGGCATGGGAATTATTTTACAAATGAGCTGCCTATTTTTTATAACCAAGACTTTCGATTGCGGTTGCATGTATCTGCAAAAATCCGGTTGCGTGTTAACCATGTCAGACTTTTTTATAGACAGTCATGGCCGCCCGTTTCAAGGGCAGATTCATACCAAGAATTGATTCAGAATGGCCAAGGAACAGGTAGCCTCCGGTTCTGAGTTTAGCAGAAATCCTGCCAAGCACTTTTTCCTGAGTGGCCTTATCAAAATAAATAAGCACGTTCCGGCAAAAAACCACATCCAGATCTCCGGGCACATCGTATTCATCCTCGATGAGGTTAACTCGGGAAAAGTTAACTAAGCTCCTTATTCCCGGGCATACACGGGCTTGGGGTTTCGCGGGATCTTTATATTTCATGAGATATTTTTTCTTCAAATCCATTGGAATAACTTCGATACATTCCAGACTGTAGATTGCATCAATTGCTTTGTTTAACGCTTCTGTTGATATATCGGAAGCGAAAATCGAAAAAGAATGCATTTTTGATTTTTCGAAATACTCGCTTAGAACAATAGCCAGCGAATATGGTTCCTCACCCGTTGAACAGCCAGCGCTCCAAGCCAAAAAAATATTCCTCTGCAGTTTTTCAACTTCAGGAAGAACTGCACTCCTTAAAAATTCAAAATGAGCGTTCTCCCTGAAAAAATCCGTTTTATTAGTGGTTATCGCATCAATCAACGGAACCATCTCATGTTTCGCACCGGTTTCGGAGAACAAGTATTTCACATATTCTTCAAAAGTTTCCAAGCCGAGCACCTTAACTCTCCTCCGCAATCGTCCTTCAACCATAACAAGTTTTGAATCAGGAAGCTTTATACCACACAGTTTGTTAATCTCGGTACTCAACCTGTTAAATTCCGTTATCTTCAGGCACGAACGGGTCCGGGGGTCAGGGATTTCAAAGCGGTTAAAAGATTTCAAATCCATTTAACAACAGAGCGGTTACGGAGATATAAAATCATGAAACATCCACCGATCCAGACCCGGTTTCGCTGTTTTGGTGTAACTCGGTAAGTTCTTCGGTTGTAAAGACACTGTCGATATCAAGTATGAGAATAAACTTTTCTTCCCGTTTGCCAATACCCTGTAAAAAGTCAGCTTTATATTTCGTACCTAATTTTGGCGCCGGTTCAATCTGTTCCGGGCTAAATTCGAATACTTCCTGAACCGCGTCTGCCAGCGCCCCGCAGATTAACAATTCGTCAGCTAATTGTATTTCTAACACGATGATACAGGTATTCCGTTGTCTCTCAGTTCCCGGCATGCCAAATTTCAATCGCAGATCAATAACCGGGACAACACTGCCGCGCAAATTTAAAACTCCACGCATATACATGGGCATATGTGGAATTTTAGTAATCGTTGTGTAATCTAAAACTTCGCGTACCTTTTCAACATCAACGGCAAACATTTCAGTATCCAGTGTAAATGTAAGATACTGTCTCACTTCAGCAATTCGAGTAATACTCATATATTTCTCCTTACATAAGTAAATGTGTTAGAGCAGAGCGGGGACGCTTTTATCAGCGCCCCTATTGCCTGCTAAAACTTTTCGTAATCCCAGTCCGATTTATCAACCGGGGTATCCATGTTAAGCTTGTAGCCTTTTGCAACCGGGGAAGATGAAACAAATTTATGCGAACTTCCGTTATCTCCGTTACCTCCATTGTTCCCAGCTTTTTTCTGCATTTGTTTTTTTTGTATAACCGATTTTCTCGAGCGGTCATCAATGGTAAAGAACGACATAACATTTTGCAGATGATCGGCTTGAGAAGTGAAATTCACCGCGGTCGCGGCTAATTCTTCAGAGGCGGTAACATTTTGCTGAATCACCTGATCCAATTGCTGTATTGCCTTGTTGATTTGTTCCGCGCCGGTATTTTGTTCGTTGCTCGCGGCGGAAATTTCCTGTACCAGTTCAGCTGTTCTCGAAATATCAGGCACCAATTTTTCGAGCATTTCACCGGCATTTTCAGCAACATCAACACTTTTTGCAGAAAGTTTATTGATTTCTGCCGCGGCAGTTTGACTCCTTTCGGCCAATTTGCGCACCTCGGAGGCAACGACAGCAAATCCCCTGCCATGTTCCCCGGCACGCGCAGCTTCTATGGCCGCGTTCAGTGCCAGCAGATTAGTTTGCCGGGCAATTTCTTCGATGATAGATATTTTTCCCGCGATGTCCTTCATCGCGGCAACGGTTTCGCTAACCGCTTTACCGCCCATCTTAGCATTTTGGGCCGAGTGCAGAGCTATCTTTTCGGTTTGCAAAGCATTTTCAGCATTTTGTTTAATGTTCGAAGTCATTTGTTCCATTGATGAAGATGCCTCTTCAGCGGATGACGCCTGTTTATTAGCACCATCGGATATCCTTCCTGAACCAATGCTTAATTCCTGGCTCCCGCTCGAGATACTGTCCGCTGCATTTTTAACATTCTCTACAACCTCGGTTAATCCATTAATCATAGCACTTAAGGCCCGCATAAGTTTATCCTGATCTGAACGCTCCTTTGCCGCTACCTGAAGATTACCATTTGCAATTGCTTCTGCTACAGCAGTAATTTCATTCATCGAATCGATCAATACATTCAGGTTGTTTTTCACCTCATTAAAATCACCATTGTAATTATCCGTTATTTTATTGGGTATATCTCCTTTGGAAATCCGGTCAACATACTCAGCAGCTACATTTAACGGGCCTATTACAGAGTCAAGGGTTTCGTTAACACCCTGTACAATCTTTTTAAAGTCGCCTTGATGTTTAGCTGCCTCGGCGCGTATGGCAAGTCTTCCTTCGATGGAAGCCTTTGACAATACATTAATACTATCGACAACCTCTGTTATCCCCTTTATCATCGAACTTAAAGCCTGCATAAGCTTATCCTGCCCGGATCTTTCTTTTACCGTAACTTTAAGATTTCCCTTTGCAATTTCTTCGGCAACAATGGTAATATCATTCATCGAATCCACAAGCACGTTCAGGTTATGTTTTATTTCGTTAAAATCTCCATGGTAATTATCAGTTATTTTATTTGGTATATCACCTTTGGAGATTCTATCAACATATTCAGCGGCTACATTCAACGGGCCTATTACCGCGTCAAGAGTTTCGTTAACACCAAGCACAATCCTGCGGAAATCGCCCTGATGTTTTCCAGCATCGGCACGTGTGGATAGTTTTCCTGCAACGGCGGCCTTTGATAGTACGCCAGCATCGGCAACCAGCAAATTAACAGCATCAATGCAGCCATTCAAATTATTCTTTATCTCGTTAAAATCGCCAAAATAGCTGTCGGTTATTTTCGGCGGAATATCGCCTTTGGCGATTCGATCAACATATTCGGCTGCTACGTTCAAAGGACCTATTACCGCGTCAAGGGTTTCGTTGATACCGAGCACAATTTTACGGAAGTCACCTTGATGCTTATTTGCATTAGCGCGTGCCGCGAGTTTTCCCTCGACTGCGGCTTTAACCAGTACTTCCGTGTCAGAAATAAGGCTTAATAGATTTGCTCTTAATAAATTCAATCTTTCAGTGGCAATAATTTGTTTACCCGGTAATTTCACCATTTCTCTGGCAAAATTGCCTTCAGAGTATTCTTTTAACAAATCTAAAATTCCCAAAATATTATTGATATGCATTTTCAGGCCGTCATTGTAACCTTTTATTAAAGTATTGAATGATCCCTGAAATAAAGACTCGTCTGCAAATGCTTCTATATCCCCGGCTTTTTGTTGCTTGGTATTTCCATCCATAACGGTAATTAATGAATGCAAAGCATCAATGCAAGTATTTAAATTGTTCTTGATTTCATTAAAATCGCCGTTATACTTGTCGGTAATTTTGTTGGGGATATCTCCTTTAGATATTCTATCAATATATTCAGCCGCTACATTCAGCGGGCCGATAACCGCGTCAAGGGTTTCGTTGATACCTTTTACTATTTCACGATATCCGCCATTGAATTTTTCAGCATTTCCCCTGGTAGCAAGTTTTCCTTCTATGGCTGCCTGTGTTAGCATTTTTGATTCGGCGACTAATGAAGACAAAGTTGAAACAATCTTTTTTAATGCCGGCGAAATGGCGTCTTTGGAGTCTTTTTCTATAATGCATACCGAGAGATCCCCTTCGGCAATTTTATATATATTACCAACTACATTTGCCTGCAGATCCTCCGCGAACCCATCCATCGCCATTGCCATTACTCCAATTTCATCAGTCGTATCTATGTTAAGCCTGCGGTCCAGATGCCCCATTTTCAATTCCTGAATCATCTCAACTGTCTTTCTCAGCGGATTCCCTATGATACGTGATAGTAATACTGCTGCACCAATTGCAATAAAAGCACCCAATCCAATCAGTATCATCATCATCATCTGGGCGTTGTCTGCAATTACCAAGTTGGCTTTGTTAATCCTGTCAGCTTCTTTTGCATTAATGTCTATTAATTTGTCCAGAGTTTTATGAACAATATCCTTTTGTTCCCTGGCTTTGGTATTCGATATTTCCGCGGCGGCTTTATCTTCAAACTTTCTCAACAATTCAATAACATTATCCCTTAACGCCTTGTACTCTTTCCAGGATGCCCTGAAAATTGCCAGATTTTCTTCTTCCGATTTCAGGAGATACGTCTGTGAATATTTTTCCACAAGTGAATCTGTTACAGCCGCATCTAACAGGGTATTACGTATTATTATGTTTCTCTCCTCCAAACTTTGGGTAAGATACGCGTTTTTTATTTCGCCGAATGACGCTAACATGGCAGTATTCGCCCCACCCAAATCTTGCATGGGAATGACCCTGTCGGCGTAAAGTGTACCGGTTGCTTCATCAATTTCTTTAATGCTTGAATAGCCGGTATAAGCAATGAGCACCATAATTAGTGCTAAGGCGGAAAAACTCAGGACGAGTTTTTTCCCGATCTTCAAGTTATAGAACCACTTCATAATCGTACTCCTTCTGTGTTGTGATTACTTCAAATAAAATTTAATTGCTCATTTTTAAATCTGTTACTTCTCAACTTGTCTTGCCGTTCTTTTCAGGGAAAAGTACTGCACTCTCAATAACCATTATTCTTGTTATAACAACCGGTTTTGTTATCACATTTTTTTTCAAATCAATTGATGCGCGTTAAGCCGCGGCCATGTCCAGCATGTCAACGGATATTTATGTAAAAATCTATACAGTTTATTTTCCGTTTAACCATTGATAGTT
>JACPGF010000037.1 GCA_016182615.1 Ignavibacteriales bacterium | reverse complement strand
AATAGTATGGTAGAATTAAAAATATACAAATCTATTAAATTTGAAAACCATATAACGTATGAGTTTGTGAAGAGTATATCAAATAAATCTGTGATGGATAAAATTTTAGAGAGAATAAATGCTTCGACACCTGAACCACGGAAGTTCATCGGTAAATATAGAGTGAATTTTTCATACATAAACAAAGAAGTCCCTGTCTTTATTTCTGTAAAATATTTGAAGATTAATGGAGTTTCATACACTGCCAATTCAAACCTTGAAGAATATTTGGAGGAATTATTGAAATGAATTTAGTAGTTTTTGATATTGAATAATAAACACTGAATTTGCAGAACGGTGAATGAGAATTATTTTACGATTTCATCAAGTCAGGAGTTCTCTACGATATTTCGATACGTGAAATTATGTTTGCCAAATAAATTGGTAGATATTTTTAAATTCATATTCACCCAAAAGTGTTCCTTAATTGAAACTTAGGTCAGATAACATATATTGGTAAGTTGTAATTTAATGTTGAAAATTATTAGGTGCGAAGAGAAATGCCGATTAAAAGCAGCTACGCCGGCTCAGGATACATGAGAAATACTCTGCTTATATGAAAATGAGAGAAATTGGATAAGTTTACTTTTTGAAAAGTACACTATTATTATGAATGGTTTTCAAAGTATTGGAAAATCCCGGATGGGTTTTTACTGTCAGGTAACACTTTGAGTTGGTAAACAAATCCCGATTATTTATAAGTTGTCAGTTTAGTCTTTATTTCTGCACTTTTTTCCCATATGAATCAAAAAACTATGGCCATACCTGCACATTAGCCAGAGAAATAATGCTAAAATTTTGTAAAAGAGGATGCAATTTATTAACTTAAACAGTTTAATTTTAAATAGTTAGAGAAATTGCGGAGAAATTTATGACAAAAGCTGATTTGGTTGACAGAGTTTCTGATGGTACTGGTCTGACAAAGATCGAGACTGAGGCCGTTATAGAAGGTTTGTTTACCAGCATCTTGGATTACATGAAAAATGGCAAGGGCATCGAGATCCGCGGTTTTGGTACTTTTAAGGTTAAGAAAAAAGCTGCACGCTTTGCCCGTAACCCTAAAAGTGGCGAAAAAGTATTTGTTCCCGAACATTTTGTTCCGGTTTTTAAATTTTCAAAGGATTTCAAATCATTGGTTAACGATGGCGTTAAAAACATGGGCAGCGAGGAATAAGGAATGCTGAATTGCATTTCATGTCAGGCAGAGATAGCGGAACATTATAAATTTTGTCCGGTTTGCGGACAGCCTCAGGATAGAGCGGCAGTAGTTACTCCTCAACTAACCGAAGAAGTTACCATTAAAGTTTGTCCTCAATGCGGTGATGAAAATGAGGCAGAATTTGCATTCTGCCAAGGCTGTGGTGTCTCTATAGGAAATGTAATAGATAGAATTATTAAACGTACAGTTCCCACGGCAATTGAAGCACCCGCTGAAATTAAAACAGTTAACGAAACAAAAAAGAATTTGGAAACTCCTGTTCAGCCCAAGCGGCCGGTTGCGCAGGAAAAAAACAAACAGAAAAAAACGGCTCAGCCTAATAATCCGGTTGAAGTTGTAAAAGCAAACCCGAATAAACCGATAGTTTTACTGGCAGTTGCAATGTTTGTACTAGCAGCCGTTATTTTAATTGTTAGCGGAGTATTTGACAGTCACGAGAAACCCGTTCCGGAAGTTAGTTCAGAGCAGTCAACAGCGCCTGCTGCAAAGGGTGTTAATCTTGCAGCGGTAAATGCAATTAATGAATTAGAAAAAAGCGTTAAAGCGCAACCCGAAAACCTTGAGCAGATGCTGCAACTGGCGCATATGCTAAACGATGCAGGCTTTTTTGACCGGGCAATTGCTTATTATAAGCTTTACCTTGGTAAAAATCCTGCTTCCCCGGAAGTTATCATCGATATGGGCGTGTGCTTTTTCAGTTTACAAAATTATGACAAGGCTGATTCGATAATGCGTACGGCATTAAAACTTGCTCCGAATCATCCGATTGGCCTGTACAATCTTGGGATTGTAAATATGTCCAAAGGTAATATGCCCGAAGCAAAAAAATGGTTCGAGCTGGTTATCAAGGTGCATCCGGGATCGGCACAGGCAGAGCAGGCAAAACAGATATTAGAATCACATAAAATTAATTAATCAATAACGGAGGATCACCTATGCCTTGCGGTAAAAAAAGAAAACGTCATAAAATGGCGACACACAAAAGAAAGAAAAGATTACGCAAGAATCGTCACAAAAAAAGACTGCGTTAGTCTCTTTTTTTAGTGTAAATCTGTATATTTGAGTAGCAGATTTTAAGCCAACTTAGCTCAGCTGGTAGAGCAGCTCATTCGTAATGAGCAGGTCATCGGTTCAAATCCGATAGTTGGCTCTAATTATTTCTTTTTATTTACTTAATGGAGCTAACCATGAAAGTTAAAGTTACTGAACGGTATGAAGCAGTAGTCCTGGAACTTAAAGGTAATATGATGGGTGGCCCTGAAGCTGCTGAATTCAGTGATACCTTAAAGCAGTTACTTGCTGACGGTAAAAAAAATATCGTCGTCGATTTGAGCGATGTCAAGTTTATGAATTCGTCTGGCCTGGGTATGATGATTAGCGGTCTGACAACCGTTAAAAATGGCAGCGGAGTTATGAAACTTGCCGCAGTTACCGAAAAGATTCACAGTTTACTGATGATTACTAAACTGATAAGTATATTCGAAACTTTTGATTCCGTTGATGAAGCCCTGAAGAGCTTCGCGGTTCAATAAAATTATTTTATGATTAACTAAGATTAACATAGAGACTCCGGCTTTAAACCGGAGTTTTTTTTTGCAGGAAAAGGAAAATGAGCGTTACAGTAATTGTCGGCTGTCAATGGGGAGATGAGGGGAAGGGGAAAATTGTTGACATGTTAAGCAACAGGCACGATGTGATTGTCCGGTATCAGGGTGGTGCTAATGCAGGGCACACGGTTGAGATTGGTGAAAAGAAGTATATTCTGCACCTTGTACCATCCGGTATTCTCTGGCCGCATACAACATGTGTCATCGGGAATGGCGTTGTTCTCGACCCGATTAAGCTGCTCGAAGAAATAAGCATGCTCCGGGAGCATGGTATTGATTGCGGCGGCAGGTTATTTATCAGCGAGAATGCGCACCTGATTATGCCATATCATAAGGCGATTGATTCTCTCTCCGAGAAGAATACCTTGAAAATTGGTACAACCGGAAGAGGGATTGGTCCATGCTATTTTGATAAATTTGCCCGGAGAGGTATCCGTTTACAAGACCTTGCATACCCCGAAAAATTCAGGCAGAAAGTAGAAGATAATGTCCGTGAAAAAGAGTATCAGGTAGCACGGTTTACCTCCGAGAAGCTGTTTGATACCGAAGAAATAGTAAAAACATATTTAGCTGTAGCAGACCAACTGCTTGTATATAAAGCAAATACGGTTGTTTATCTAAATGACAGTATAAAAAATGGCAAACGTGTTCTGCTCGAGGGAGCACAGGGAGCCTTGCTTGATATTGACTTTGGAACTTACCCGTATGTTACGTCATCCAGTCCGTGCTCCGGCGGAGCAAGCACCGGTACAGGTATTTCCCCAAATAAGATAACTACCATCAATGGAATACTAAAGGCATATACCACTCGCGTGGGCGAAGGTCCCTTTCCCACTGAGTTGTTTGATGCGGATGGTGAAAAATTGCGGAGCATAGGCAGGGAGTATGGAGCAACCACAGGGCGCTCGCGCCGCTGCGGCTGGTTCGATTTGCCACTAGCCAAATATACACTAATGATAAATGGTGTAACTGAAATATCCTTGACTAAGCTGGACATTTTAGATAGCTTTGAGGAAATAAAAATTTGTACCGGATACCGTTTCAAGGAAGAGTTCCTTGATATTTTTCCATCAGACCCCGAGGTGCTGAAACAGGTGATTCCCGATTATCTGACCTTTCCGGGGTGGTTAACAGACACCACTGCCATTGAAAAATTTGAGGACTTGCCGGAAAAAGCAAAAAATTATATTTCTTATCTTGAGCAAAATCTCGAGACTCCGGTAAAATATGTTTCAATTGGTGCAAGGCGTGACCAGATAATTATTCATTAAGGACACAATAGTGGCAACATTGGAAAATAAAATGGCCGGAGGCCCCGGTTCGGTTCGGTTAAAACTGTTACTGCTTATTTTGGCATTACTTATCGGTGCGGGAACATTAATATACACGCATCAATTAGTAAAACGCTTGCAGGAGAATGAGCAGCAAATAGTGCAGCTATACGCGCGGGGTTTACAGTATGTTGCTAACAGCTCTTCCGAAAGCGGTGATATTACTTTCCTCTTCGAGAATATTATCCGGCCAATCGATTTTCCCATGATTCTGACAGACCCGAATGATAATATCGGTAACCTGAGTAATACCAATATCAGGAATATTAAATACGACTCCACCTTACCGAAAGAGAAGTTGTTCAGTTTTTTCGCCGGGGAATTACGTAAAATGGATGCAGTCCATAAGCCCATTAACGTAACGTATGTACTTGGGCAGGACACCATTCTGCTCACGAAAATTCATTACGGTGACTCAGATTTAATTACACAATTGCGTTACTATCCATATATCCAAATTGGTGTCGCGGGGCTTTTTCTCTTGTTAGGCTATATCGGATTTTCGCAAATTAAAAAAAGTGAGCAGGGAAATATTTGGGTAGGGATGTCTAAGGAAACCGCCCATCAATTCGGTACACCAATATCCAGCCTGATGGGATGGCTTGAATTGCTGAAAATCCATTATGCAGATGCTGATAAAGTGCAGGATATTACCGAGGAAATAGAGAACGATGTTGAGAAGTTGAATAAAATAACAAACAGGTTCTCAAAAATCGGCTCCAAGACCGAAATGAAAGAGAAAATAGTAGCGGACGATATTAAAAAAACTATCGAGTATTATAAACGGCGGATACCTCAAACCGGTAAGAATGTTCAGTTAACACTCTCCGGGGATATACACGCGAAAGCACTGGTAAACTCCGGTTTGTTCGAATGGGTCCTGGAAAACCTAGTAAAAAATGCGCTTGATGCAATAAATTGAAGTTACCGATAACGGGAAGGGCATAGACCTAAAACACCGCAAAGATATATTCAGACCCGGATATTCCACCAAAAGAAGAGGCTGGGGTTTGGGGTTAAGCCTTACAAAACGAATAATAGAGGACTATCATAAAGGCAAAATTTTCGTGAAAAATTCCATTGCCGGGGAGGGTACTACTTTTAAGATAATCCTCAAAAAAGGTTAGCTCATTTCAAGCATCCGCTCAAGTGGTATTAAGGCTCTTTGGCGTAATTCTTCTGTCATTTCCAGTTTTGGTGACTTTTGCTCCATACACGAAAGAATTTTCTCCATCGTGTTGAGTTTCATGTGCGGACAGTTATTACATGAACAGTTTTCTTCTGGTAGTGCCGGGATAAATATCTTATCCGGCATTGCCTTTTTCATCTGATGAATAATTCCCGGTTCTGTCATCACAATAAAGGATGTGGACGGATCTGTTTGGCAGAACTGCAGCAATTTACTGGTAGAACCGATAAAATCGGATAATTCCAACAAGGGTTCGGTGCACTCGGGGTGAGCCAAAACTTTCGCCGCCGGGTAAGTATCTTCCAAGGTTTTTATCAGGCGAAAAAAGGATTTTCTTCTCAACGGGTATTTGCCTGATGATTTTTTCGGCATTACTGGATGTACAGATGATATCGCTGAGTGCTTTCACTTCTGCTGTACAGTTGATATATGTTACGGCCACCATGCCGGGGTGGGCATCCCTGAAAGCCTTAAATTCAGCAGCGGGGCACGATTCGGCAAGCGAGCATCCGGCAAGCATATCGGGTACAAGGACAAGCTTGTCCGGGTTAAGTATTTTCGCGGTTTCAGCCATAAAATGTACACCGCAAAACACGATAATATCGGCATCGGTATTTTTAGCTTTGCGTGCGAGTTCCAAGCTGTCACCTATAAAGTCAGCGATATCCTGAATTTCGGATTCCTGATAATAATGGGCTAAAATAACCGCGTTTAGTTCTTTTTTTAGCCTGATTATTTTTTCAACAGTATTTACTAAGGGTTTATTTCTTATTGTAAGGAATATTAGTTCTCAGTTTTAGAAATTTTTTCAATAATGTTATGATTTAGTACCCAAATCAAAATATAATATTGGCATACTAATTGATACTTCTTCTAAGAACATATGAATGTTCTAACATAGCACCCTCCTTATAGTAACACACACAGCTGCCATGGTCACGCCCTCTTCCATGGCAGTTTTTTTATTTTAAAACTCGGTTATACAAGTTACGTGTTTTTTCAACCATCAACTGCACACTGAACAGCGCACTTGCTTTTTTGAAATAGCGTTGAGCAATTATTGCTGCCTTTTCAGGATGCAAACAATACTCCACAATTGCTTCCTGCAAGCCCGATATATCATCGGGGTTAAAAGTGGCGCCATCCTCTCCCGGAACAAAGGCAGCCTCAATCCCGAAATATCGCGTCGTTATAATAAAACAGCCGGAAAGGGCGGCTTCGGCTAACGAAACCGGGGATCCTTCAGTAGAGCGAGTCATATTTACAAACACATCGCACTTGGCAAAAGTTTCCCGGATTTTGTTGACATTTCCAAGAAATATCACACCGGCATTCAGGTCAGTATTCAATTGTTTCAGTGATTCTTCTTCTTCACCGGTGCCTGCAATGTAGAATTCGCATTGTTCTCTTGCATGCTGCGGCAGCCCGGCTACAGCCTGGATATAAATATCAAATGCCTTATTATAGATAAACCTTCCGGCAGCAATAAAACAGAATTTACCGGCTGAGAGCTTGTCTGAATCAGGGACAACCGGGTTTATACCATGCCGGATAAAATTACACTGTGCAACCTTAGCAAGTTCGTTTTGAATCATATAATCTTCAAGGTGCCGCGAGACGCAGATGTAGTGGTCGGCATTATACTGCCGTAATTTACCCAAGTCCTCGAACAAGCCATGATTTGTTTGAATTGTTGGCCTTCCGGTTAGTATTCCTGCCACTCTTGCTATATTTGCATGATAATGCGTATGTGAATGCAGGATATCAAAGCTGTATTTAACTATTAAGCGGACTAAAACCGCAATATTTTTAATGAAACGAAGTTTGGTTCTTTGCTCGTATAAAAATTCGGGAATGACGATTATTTCACCATTGAATTGCGCGTTGAATTTTTCCTCCGCCGTGTTCCTGCCGGTGATGACGGTGAAGCGGACATCCGGAGCTGTTTGCTTGAATCCGTTTAACAGGTAGAACAGATGATTCGAGGAGCCGTCCGTGAAAACAAGCTGATTGGTCAAAATTGCAACGTGCTTTACATATTTCCGCATTATTTAACTCGTAATAAATCTGAATAAAGCTGTAATGTTTTTTTAAGCATTTGGAATTTCTCAAATTTCCGCGCTGTTTGTATCGCTTCACTACTTATTCCGCTCACCGAGTCCGGCTCATTCAAAAGCTTATTAATAATAACAGAAGCCGAACCCTTGACAGCAGAATCAAAAAGGAATCCATTTACTCCATGAATAATGTGCTCTGCAATACCCGAGTTTTTTTCAGCAAGTAAAATTAAACCGGAGGTAAGTGCATCAAGTGCTGCAAAAGAAAAAGACTCATTGGGATACGCTATGATAAAGCAATCGTGTTCATGTATTTCTATCAGCCATTGCGGATAGGGCATAGCTCTAATACATTTTATATTCTTAGGTAACTCTGTTGCATTTGTTGAACTACCGACGACTGTAAATTGTAATGACGGATAGAGAATGGCCAATTCAATTACTATAGGTAATGTGTGCAGCTGACGGTTGAGGTTACCCGTGTAGCAAAGTAATTTCTGAACCTTTGGATTTGTATTTGTAGAAATGTTTCCGTTTGGGTTGTCCAATACTCCCGGCAGCATTCTCAGTTCATTTCGTAAAACAAAGTTATAAAACTGTTTTGCCAGCCTGCCAGCAACGTTTGAAAAAGTAATTATTGCATCAGCTTCTGCTAGTAGTTTACTTTCTGTTTTAATGTTTTGATTGATATAGCTCCGGCTTGTTAATCCTTTTTCAATATCCTCATTTCCGGCAATGCCATGGCAGGTATAAACAAGTTGAAACCGTAACAGTTTTTTTAATGAAAGATAAATTCTTATGAATCTTTCGAAATTGAGCACATGGACAATATGTGGCCTGAAAAGTAAAACCTGAAAAATGAGCGGTATAATCCCAAGTGTAAAGCAGGGGAGTGCAGTATTAATTTTTTCAAAGCCGAATAACTTCTTTAAAATACCATAACGGTAACCATCAAAGAAATACTGTACAAATTGAACGTTGTAACCGTTGTAATCTGCCTGAAGCATTTCCGATGTATATTTTCCCGGTCCATTTTGCAACTCACCGGGCTGATATCTACCGACGAGAAGAATTCGTTTCAATTGTCCTGATTCCGTTTTATTATTTTACTCCTGTAAATATACGTAATCTGAATGATGAAGGTGCAATACTCGGTAAAAATGGTTGCGATAACGGCACCCATCAGACCCCATAACGGTATAAGGGCAAAATTAATAATGATATTAAAAACAGCGGTATAGATAACACTTTTAGCGGCAACTTTCTCGAATCGTGCGGCATTAAGAATTATCCCGGTAAAGTTGTTGGCAAATAAAGCGGGGAGTGCTATGAGCAGAAGTGGCAGCAGGTTTGCAGCCTGAGAGTATGTACCGCCAAATAATCCGGTAATTATACTGCTGCTAAAAAAATACAGCAGTCCAGTTAATGGCGTGCAGATTAGCAATAGATTAATTGCCTGATGCCTCAAATGTAAAAATGACAGATAACCTGTTTTCGCAAATATCGAAGAAAATTCGGTAAACATCGGTGTAAAGATAAAATTGGCTAAAGCTTGCGGTAATTTGTAAACAGAATACGCGACCGCGTAAATAGCTATTGCTTCATCACCACGGAACTGCCGCAGAATCAAAACATCTCCACGGTCATACAGCCAAACAAAAATAACGCCAATGGCAAACGGAAACGATGAATTGAGTATAGGGAGTAATTTTTCCTTGTGCGGCATGGCAAGTTTTATTCGAATGGCATGCTTTTTAAGAATTCCCGACAAGAGCGCGAACTGAACCAATCCACCCGCGACAAAACCAAGGCACGTTAAAAACAAATTGGCAGTGACATATATGCCAGCAAAAACCGCGGCAAACAGGATAATCCGGCTGAACAACAACGCCAGAAATGAGCTTCGGTAATCGTTTTTGCCAAACAATAAAGCGTTAAACAAGTTGTTAATTGAGAAAACGAAAACTGATAAACCGAGCAAAAGTGCAGGGATGAAATACTGATCGGATGTATAGAAAAAGTAAAGTACAGAAAGAGCCGCGTAGAGAACAAAAGTGATTGCCCGCAGAGAAAGCGCCTGCGAAAATTTTTCCTGCAAATCCGGCGTTTCTGCCGCTGCTTCCCGCTGAAAATAAAAATTAAAACCAAACTCGAAAAAAGAAATGATAATGTTGGCAAACGCGAATGATGCGGTTACAAAACCGAAAATAGATTCGGAGAAGTTACGTGCTATAATTATTGAAAGGAAAAAGAACGCGGACTTTTCGAGTAGATTGGATAGTAATACATAGACCCCTCTATAGGTGAAGGTCTTTAGGATTTCTTTAAGATTTTCTATGATTGCCACTGTTATTATAAGTTAGGCTGAACAGGAATCGGGTTATCCTGTTCAGCCTTTACGCTTAATTACGCGTGATAATTAATTGCATCGATACCGGGGAAAACAGCAGAGGAGCCAAGTTCTTCTTCAATACGCAGTAATTGATTGTATGTTGCAATACGGTCGGTACGTGAAGTTGAGCCTGTTTTAATCTGGCCTGCATTGGTGGCAACGGCAATGTCAGCAATTGTTGTATCTTCTGTTTCACCAGAGCGGTGGCTTACGACAACATTCCACCTAGTTTTGAATGCAATGTTTGCAGCTTCTATTGACTCGGTTACTGTACCAATTTGGTTTACTTTTA
>JACPGF010000349.1 GCA_016182615.1 Ignavibacteriales bacterium | reverse complement strand
TTACTCTGCTACTTTACCTGCCGGTTAGGCAGGCATAATCTCCTGCCACTGGCAGTCTGAAAATATTTACCGACTGAGTAGTTGCAATAATTTTTTAGGTTGTCGGCAACTACTGGTATTTGTTCTTAACGCAAAGGCCGCAAGGAAGGCACAAGAACGCAAAGAGTTATCAGGCACCTTAATTTTGAAGCAAATAAACAGGATGCCATGCCATCCTAAATATGGGTTTTGTGCTGTCCGTCTTGTGGCACATCCGCAGTTTTGTTAAGAAGAATAGATTTGTTTTAATTTTGTATATTAAACAATTGATGTTTTAAGAAATACAGATGCATAACCGATTAATTAAAAACTCTTTCATAGTACTTGTTTTATTACTGTTGCAAAGTATTGCTTACGCGCAACCGCAAGTTCCGCAATTAACGCAATGGGTAACCGATCAAACAAGTACACTTACCCCTGAAGAAATTCAGCAGCTTTCCCGCGCTCTCGTTACTTTTCAGGATTCCACCTCTAATCAGGTTGTTGTGCTTATTATTCCAACGTTAGACGACTACCCGTTGGAAGATTATGCATACGAGGTCGCGGTTAAAAACAAAGTCGGTTCAAAAGAAAACAAGAACGGAATTCTCATCCTTATCGTTAAAAACGATAGAAAAGTGCGTATCGAAGTCGGTTACGGGTTGGAAGGTCCATTGCCGGATGCAACAACCAATTATATTATCCGCAATGAAATGATTCCGCATTTTAAAACTAATAACTATTTTACCGGTATTGGCGCGGGAGTAACGGCAATTATCAAAGCAACCGCGGGAGAGTATAAAATTACCGCGAAAAAAAGCAGTAAAAAATCGAAGGGAATGGGAATAGGCGCAATAATACTTGCACTCATCTTTATTTTTGTTATTCCCCGGTTAAGCAGGCGTGGTATTTTCTATGGCGGCATTTTAGGCGGCCTTGGCGGCTTTGGAGGGGGAGGTTTTGGAGGCGGAAGCAGCGGCGGCGGCGATGGTGGTGGTTTCAGTGGTTTTAGCGGCGGCGGCGGAGATTTTGGCGGCGGCGGCTCAAGCGGCAGTTGGTAGATTTCACCGGAAGCATTCGCTAGTATCGTAGCAATGAATAATTGAGAATGAATAATGAAAAATGGGGGTAAAATTCAATGTGTAAACCCAAGTGCATCTATTAGAAATAAATAGTCAAGACACTATGTGTTTTAGTTCAAGTGTATTAATTGCTGGCTATAAATGAGGTGCTGTATTTTGGCAATCCTCTTAATTAGTCCGCAACACATCGCTGCAGCGATATGATGTTTTCAATTTTTCATTGCGCACTTTGCGCTTTCGTGTTAAATTGAGTTTTTACTGCTCAACTCCCGGGTACATGCAGGTACTTTTGCAACACAATTTCCAACCTTAATAAAAAATTTGTCCTGTTCGATCTGCTTTCCCCTTCATTATTTTTCTTGCAATCTTTCTGAAAAATAAGTTATTTTAAACGTTTACATATTTTGAAAACAGGGCAACGCGCTTGTATTTTTACCTGCGTAACTGCATTTGTTTATATAACCTTAAACGAACCCCGGACGTTTTCATGTTTACTTTAATTATTTCTTTATTAACAGTACTTTTTTCAAATAACTTCGGAGCCGCCACCGTGTTTAATGCCGCCGCCGACAGCGTCCTCGTCACCCCAAAACTAACTCCCGTCCGGCTTCAGGACAAAATGCTGAATAGAATCTATTCAGAAAAAAAACTTGGTGCATTTGTTGAAGACGGGCAAACAATTTTCAGGCTTTTTGCGCCGCAAGCAGTTAAGGTAACGCTCTGCATCTTTACAAAACCCGGCGATACTAAGGCAGAGGAATTACTGCTGACAAAAGATGATGATGGCGTATGGGATATCGCGCTTTGGGGAGAAAAACGAGGCATCTATTACGGGTTTAAAGTTTGGCATATAAACGAAGATACGGCAAATGGCAATAAACCTGTTTGTGTTGACCCCTATGCCCGCGCGGTAACAACCTTTAACACCTATCTCAGCCCGCGCCTTGGTTTACTGGCTGATGAAACTTACGACTGGGAGGGTGACAAATGGATACAACGCGACTGGCGTGATGCAATTATCTATGAAATGCACGTGCGTGATATGACAGCACATCCAACGGCAAAAGCTAAAAAACCCGGAACCTACATGGGTCTTACCGAAAAAGGTATTACCGGCGGCCTGGACTATATCAAAGCTCTCGGTGTTAACACGGTTGAACTGCTCCCCGCGATGGAATTCGCGAATATAGAGCTGCCCTATAAAAAAGATTCACTGCTTGGCAGAATAAACACCTGGAACCCGTACGAGCGCAATCACTGGGGCTACATGACATCCTCGTTTTTTGCACCTGCTGCTTATTACTCTGAAGATTGGAAGACCCTGCAATGGAATACCTGGCAAGGTAAAGAAGGTAAACAGGTTAATGCATTCAAGGATATGGTCAAAAGTTTCCACCGCGAGGGAATCGCGGTTATCATGGATGTGGTGTACAATCACCTCTCCGAATATGAGATGGGCAACCTGAAGGAAATAGATAAGGAATACTATTTCCGCAGAACGCCCGAGGGTATTTATACCGCTGTAAGCGGGTGTGGTAACGATTTGAAAACCGAACGGAAGATGGTCCGCAGACTTATAGTGGAGAGTATTCTCTACTGGATGAAGGAATATCATGTGGACGGGTTCCGTTTTGATCTTGGAAAAATGATTGATTGGCGCACCATTGAGGAAATCATCCGCGAAGCACGTAAAATTAATCCCGATGTTATTTTTGTTTGTGAACCGTGGGGCGGCGGCTATGATCCGACCGGATTTTCCGTACGCGATTGGGGTGCATGGAATGACCAGATACGCAATGGTGTAAAAGGTGAAAACCCCGTGAACGGCCTTGGTTGGATTTTCGGGAAATGGTTTGGAAACAACTCGGTTCAAAGGATACAGAGTTATGTTAACGGCACATTGGTAAGAGATTTAAACGGATTGTTTACCAAAAAAGCTCATTCGGTAAATTATCTTGAGTCGCACGATGGCTACACGCTCGGTGATTTTATCCGTATAGGTACCCGTGAAGTTGACCCGGCAAAACCGGTCAAAAATGTTGATGCATTGGTTAAACTTACTCCCTTGCAGGCAAGGCTAAACAAATTAGCCGCCGCCCTCTTGTTCTCCTCTCAAGGAATGCTGATGATACAAGCCGGGCAGGAATTCGCGAGGACTAAAGTTATACCTGCAAACGTGGCGGAGCCGGACACCCACAAAGGGCATATTGACCATAACACGTACGACAAGGATAATGAAGTAAATTATATTAATTATAAGCATGCCGGACTGAATAAAGATCTTGTTAATTATTACAAGGGCCTTACCAGGCTCCGCAACACGTACGATGCATTCAGGCGTGCTAAATATGAAAACGTGCAGTTTTATACCTTCGAGGAGGATTTCCTTCTTGGTTATTCTATTAAACATGAAGGCCAGCGTTTTATTTGCCTTTTTAACCCGCTCCCTCATAAAAATCACACGTTTGACCTGCCCGAAGGCAAGTGGGATGTGCTGGTAAATAAAGAGATCGCGGGCATTAAAAGCTTAGCCGTGGTTAACAGCAAAGTCACACTCGAGCCGCAGACCTGCATGATATTAAAACTTAAGTAAATAAGCCCCTTTACATTTAAGTGCATGCTATGCGGTAATATTATTACCATGCATAAATGGCATGCACTTTTTTTATCCCTGAAACTTTTTTATATATATCAATGAATAAAATCTTTTCCCTTTTGCTTGTCTGCACGTTTTTGCAAAGCCAAACCCTCACCAATTCTGCTTCGCCGGATAAGAAAAACTCTGGTGGTTCTTCTATTAGTAAGCTTTCCTGGCTTATTGGTAAGTGGCAGAATCGTTCTGAAAATTCGGTGATGTATGAGTTCTGGGAAAAAGCGAATGATTCGGTATATAATGGAAGGAGTTTTGTTATTGCCGGTGGTGATACGGTGTTTTTTGAATCTATTTACTTAAAGCAAATTGGAAATGATTTGTTATATATTCCATCCGTCAGCAATCAGAACGATGGTAAACCGGTTGTATTTACATTAACCTCCAAAACTGATTCCTGTTCTGTTTTCGAAAATCCCAAACACGATTTTCCTCAGCGTATCGTTTATTGTTTTGGCACAAACAATTCACTCCTTGCTTATATCGAAGGCGTAGTTAACGGAAAACACAAACGTGAGGATTTCCCGTTCACCAGAATGCATAAAAACGATGAGTAAATGTTTACCGTAAGTGGTCAAATTAAATTTAAAACGCGATAGAATGTACTGGATCCATTCACAAGCAAGTAATTACTCCCTTATATTATCTTCCCCTGCTTTTCGTTTTGAACACAAAGAAAACTTTTCTATGTACGTGCCGACTGCAAGCAGGGGTGAATAAACGTTAGACAAGGGCTCAACTTTTTACAGTTTTCTTGTCTTTATTCCCCCGGGTGGATAAGCTATAAAACCAAACATCTTAACTTTTCATGCAAAATTCCTAACTCATAATTTCTAATTCTTCACTGCCGTCCCACTCATAATTCATCATTCACAACTCATAATTACTCCAAGAATCTTTTCGTTATTTCATGTATCTTATTAGTATTACAAAACAAGGAATTTGGACATGGCGCAGAAAAAAGCAGTTATAAAGCAGTTACAGGGAATCACATTTGTCGGCAAGACCGATTCAAACCATTGGATAACGATGGACGGGCCTGAAGAGTTCGGGGGCAGTAATGCAGGCATCAGGCCAAAGGAGCTGCTGCTTGTTGCTTTAGGTGGCTGTTCGGGGAGTGATGTTGCTTCTATTCTTCAGAAAAAGAAAATAAAACTTGACAACTTCGAGATGAACGTTAGCGCGGAAATGGCGGATGAACACCCGCAGGTTTTCACTGCGATGCACATCGAGTATGTATTTACCGGGAAAAATATACCGGTTGCCGATGTTGAACGCGCGATAAACCTCTCGCAAACAAAATACTGTTCAGTAACAAAAATGTTTTCAAAGGCAATGGAAGTAACACACTCGTATAAAATTATTGAACCTGAAGGTTAAAGGATAAATTCAAACCTCAGGCACTTCAATGCAAAATAGAGAAACGGCGGCAAGATAAACCACCCTGCATGTAGAGCGAGAATCCTTCCCGCGCATTATTTCGGCAGATGCGCTTTTGTTGTGAAGCAGAATTGCAGTGTTTTGCGGTTGCGGAAAACATTTGCAAGGGGCGATTTGGAAAATCGCCCTCCATGTAACATTGCAAGTTTTCCGTAAGCTCTGGTAAACCGGGCAGGCTGTGCGAAGCTTTGCTTCGCGCTACATGTAGCACGAGAATCCCTTCTCGCGCATGAATGTAGTGAATTTGTATTTTTTGCTTGAAGAATTTCAGTGTTTTTGTTTTTTCAGAAAAGCATCGTGAAGGGGCGATATGCAAAATCGCCCAACCATATTGTTATAATGAAATACCCATCATAAATATAACAGGCTTGTATTTTAAAATATTATATCCTTGAATCGCAACATCTCTGTTATCCACATTGTTCTCATAAAACAGCACACGCAGCTCGGCTTGCAGCCGAACTCCTTTTGCTATATTAAATTCTGTTCCAGCCGCTGTTATCAATGCATTTGCACTCATAAATGAAAATCCCGCGCCAGCTTGGGCATACAAATCTATCTTATATACCATAGGAAACCTTACCCTGAACGATAACGCTGCAGTAATTCCCATTAAAAACCCTGCTTCAGGCACTATACTAACTACTTCACGTATTCTCCAATTATATCCAACTATTCCTTCCGGGAGTTTACGGATGAATTCATACCCGGCTTTTATTTCAAATTTATTGGTAAAATAACTTTTAGGATTAGATATTACAGCGGATGATGAAGTTATTGTCCCTCCAAATGTTTTTTCTACACCAACTCTATCGGGAAATGACTCCACAGCATTAGCAACTATCGGTTTTGTAGATAAGGAAGAATTATTTATAACCATTGCTCTATGTGCATGCTGGCTATACACCGATATAGAAACTAAAACGATACCGATTAATATGGCTCTCATTTAGCTGCCTCCTTTAAATGTCCCCGGTAAATAATTTGTAAACTCTTGATAAAACCATAGCTTAATATAATTGTTTTTACCGTTGCAGTAAACATCTTGAAGGGCGATTTGGAAAATCGTCAAACATGTAATATCACAAGTTTGCAAGGTTCTGGGGAACCGGGCAGGCTTAGCGAAGCTCTGCTTCGCGCTACACTCAATACTCATCGTTTAAAAAGGTGCACCCCAGAGACGCGGGTGTTTTCTCTTGCGATGTTTCTACAAACAGAGTACCCCTCCGGGGCAAAAACGTGCATGCTACATCAATCAGCCCGTTGTTATTTTTGGAATCGGTAAACCGGGAAGGCTTAGCGAAGCTCCGCTTCGCGCTACACTCAATACTCATCGTTTAAAAAGGTGTACTCCAGAGACGCGGGTGTTTTCTCTTGTGATGTTTCTACAAACAGAGTGCCCCTCCGGGGCAAAAACGTGCCTGCTACAATCAGCCCGTTGTTATTTTTGGAATCGGTAAACCGGGAAGGCTTAGCGAAGCTCCGCTTCGCGCTACAAAAAGGCCGGTTCATAAAACCGGCCTCTACTTACGTTATAATTACTTGGCGCTCTCCGGCAAACACAGTTGGGCTATGCCGTAAACGCCAATTCATAATTCATCACTCAAAACTCATAATTACTTAAGTAGTGTTAGTTTTTTAGTTGCATGAAAGCCGTTGCATGAAAGCCGATAGACATACACACCGCTTGCAAGGCCCGCTGCATTAAACTGTACCGTGTAATTGCCGGCTTCTTTATATTCGTTAACCAACTGTTTAACCTCCCTGCCAAGCATATCAAAAACCCGAACGGTAACCAATCCCCTTACGGGCAATTGATAACCGATAACGGTTACCGGGTTAAACGGGTTGGGATAATTCTGCTGCAATGCAAAGTCCTGTGGCAGCTGCTGTTTCCGTGTGTCTTTCTCCGTTCCCACGATAATTGTCGGATCGGGAAAACCGTTACCATCTGCATCGGGAGTAATAACGGCGAGATTAATCAGGCTGTCGGGACCAGCGTTACCGTCAACATCCACGTTGTCCGGGGCAGAATCTCCAGCACCATAGTTAAATCCACCCGCGACAAGTGCAACCATTTTAAGCGAAACATTAGCAGGCACTTTACCTGCACCCAGCCCGTAAATGTCATTCCATGCTATTCCAACTTCATTGTCATAACCACCCGGTCCGCGCTGCCGGTTAATACTGTCAGTCATGTTAACCGTGGTGTTGCCGGAAATTTTAAACATGGTTGGCAGATCGCGGTGATAATCGGCAATAAAGAAATCAACCGCGTCGTTTGCCCGGAAGCGGAAATTTTTCGCGTAGTCGCCGTTATAGCCTGCATTGGAATTGAAATTTGTTACGCCGCCCGGAATGCCCGCGTCAACATATAACATCATGGTGTTGTATAAATCATTAATAACATAGTGGCAGCCAAGATATAATGAATCGGCATCCCACGTTGCAAAGACTCCAATTATTTCGTTATTGGTTGTATCCCTTGGATTCCAGCGGCTGTCTGTATCGGGGTCAGCGGCAACCTGCCATCTTGCAAGCCAGTCACCATCTCCAACCTGCACCGTACCATCCATTTTCGGTTTGCCAAAAGTATAGATAACGCTGTCAGCAGCTTTTTTTACCGTAAGCTGAAAGGCAAGTGAATCATAAGCGCCTTTTTTATCGGTTACAAGCAGTTTAATCGTGTACAAGCCGGTATCCGCTAGCGCGGGTGTGCCGCTTATTAAGCCATTCACCGGAGCAATGTTCAAGAACCCGGGAGCTGAATTAAAGCTATATACCAGTGTGTCTGCATCGGGGTCAGTTGCACTGGCCTGTAATTCAAAACGCTTTGTGGCTCTAATCACCGTGTCCCTTATAGTACCAAAATGCGGGCTGAGGTTTTTAAATATCCTTACGTTAAACGTGTCAACAGCAAATAAATTTCCGGGATCGGAAACTTTAACGGCAACTGTTACCATTCCCGTGTCACCCATAGCAGGGGTTCCCTGCAGCACCCCGGCAGCCGACACCGACAGCCAAACCGGGTTGCCGCTGAGTGAATATGTTAATGCCTGATTATTTGCATCACTCGCGAGCAGTTTGTAAGATAGCTTGGAGTTGGTATATCCGGTTAGATCAGGTACGGGCATGAGCACGGGCGCATTGCCGACTGATTGCGTAGTATCGGCAACGTATATCGCGTAATTGCGTGGTTTAGCCCACAGTTTAACGCGGTTCTTTACTCCACCCGCTGAGGGACCCACAACAATTTTATCAACATCATTGCCGGTAAAATCACGGTATTTTGTTCCGATAGGTTTTTCCGTATCAACCCAGATGTCTATCCATTGCGAGGAATTATCATTGACAACAAGATATCCACCCGGCTGGCTTCCGTAACCATCCCTGCGCGCCACATAAATATCTTTTGCATTCATTCCCTGATCAACATTTCCATCCTGACGGATATAATAAGCATTCAGTCCGCCTCGCTTGGTTGTGCCTCCGCCAAGATACTGCTGGCGTATCCAGATGAGTGTGTCGAGCTTTCCGGCAAACCCGTACATGAAATAATCCTTAAAGAACACGCTCGGCCTGCCTTCTGAAAAGATGATGTAAGCATAAGCCATTTCTTTATTAGTAATGATAGGTGTGTGCCCGTTATCGATACTGCCATCCCAGCCAATCCTGTCAACATCATGGTTTTCAACCCACGTGCAAACATCAAACCCGGACATTCCGGCGTTTATCAATCCCGCACCGTCCAGTATATTCATATCAAAACTGCCGCCAGTATTGTTGCACATATCCTGCAGAGTAAAGCGGAGCGGAAAATCGAACATCTGTGTTTTGCCCCCGCGGACATTCTGCGTTTGATTATGCCAGTACATGATTGACCCGAGGTCGCCGTAATACTCCGACACTGCGTAATTTGAGCCGTTAACGGCATTAAGCCACGGCCCCATAAAAGCCGGATCGATAGCCTTTACCGCATCAAGCCTGAAACCATCAAAGCCAAGGTTTTGTTTTAGGAAATGGCCCCAGGTGATAAGACTATCCCTGACCTTTGGTAAGTCTTTCGCGAGCCACTCGCCAAAGGCAAATAGCGGATCACTTGCACCATGATATGGTGGATTGACATCGCAGGTTACGGAATTGGGATAAAAGAATGAAGCATCCTTTTTAAACCGCCCTGAACCATTGGGATATTGAAAAAGTAAATATGCTGAGTCGGGGAAAGAAACATACGGTTTACAGGTGTATGGAATTTTTTGTTCACCGCCGATCATGTGATTCATAACAGCATCGGCATATACTTGCATACCGACATTATGGAAAGCCCGTATTGCGGCTTCGAGCTCTGCTCTGCTGCCAAAGCGGGTTTCAACCGAGCCTTTCTGATTATAGTCACCAAAATCAAAATGGTCATAAGGGTCATATCCCATCGAGAGGGCACCTGCCGCACCTTTTGCCGGTGAAGGGAACCAGATACCACCAAAACCAGCCGAAGCCAGACGCGGGGCTAATTTAGCCAGTGAATCATACCACACACCGCCGGGAAGTGAATTCCAGTAAAAACCCTGCAAATAAACATCAGAACGGGACTGCGCGTTTACCTGTGCCGTAACAGCCAGCAGAGCCGCAAAAACAATTGCATATTTTAAAAATTTCATAGTATTGTGCCTGAAAATAATGCGTAAAATTCTATTGCCTGAGATGAAAACAAACCGAATGGAAATTTAACGTATTTTGACCGTAATACAAATGTGAGGCGATAAGGAATTATGAGTTATGAATTTTGAATTATGAGTTATTCCTTAAGCAGTTAAATTAATCTCAGATGTGAAAAGTTTTTTCGATTTGTATCATTATGAAGAGTCAGAGCGGGTTTTCGCAACCTTTCAAAGGTTGCTTGTTACAAGAAGGAATATTTCAAATGCCCAAAGGGACACTATCTATAATCGGATTAGATTTCTGTTGATAAAAATGTGGTTAAATGAAGAAGAAAATGAATAGTGCCCAAAGTGAATTTTGAAATCCTATTATCGTCGCTATATGTTCCGCTCAAAGCCCCGTAGGGGTTTCCTGTCTGTAGAAAAAACAGCATCCCAAGATCATTGCCCCGTAGGGGTAACCCAGCTAGGAAGCGAAAAACTTTATATGAAAATCAAATTGTTTTACGTGTGGAAACGGTGCACCTCGCTGAGGCGCGGTACTCCTTTAGCGGGTTTTCTACAAACAGTGCACCCCTCTGGGGCGCTTTAATTGTTTAATTCGCAATTCGGATTTTCTGTTTGTTAAATGTAACCGAGGCGTGAAGTTTTGAAGAAAGTGATGGCAAGATGTCAATTCATTTCTAACCACATTGGTGGTCGAACTTAGCTCCTTCAATGGCAATCAATTATAATTGATTGGATTCCATCAAGTCTTGAGTATTTGCAAATATTCCTTTCTGGCTTTGCCAGCGTATGCATTATATGTTATGTGCAAGTGTCACAAAATAAATCGTTGGAATGCGTACATGGGATTATAACTCCTTGATATTTGCTTTACATCACACCAGTTAATGATTAGCACAAACATGCTATAGGGTGGTGCCGGGTTTACTCCTATTTTTCGGGATAGGCTACCTGCTTACTTATTCGTGTTGTGTGTAAAATTTTAACTTTAATAACTATCAAAAAGGAAATTCGATCATGAAAGGCAAAGTAATATTTGTGCTTTTTCTGCTCTATTCTGCCGCGCTGTTCGCGCAGGCTCCCAAATGGAAAGTTGATTTAGGTGAACCGATAAAAACCTATGAATTTGTCGATGATGGCAAATACTTGTTCTTTGATTCCAAGGAATACGCGTGGTTGTACAATACATCTACCGGTGAAAAGGTTTGGGAACTTGAAATTGACAACTACGAGAAAAAAGGAATTCATTATCTAATAGGCGACCAATACATTGTCGGAACGGATAATGCATTGCAATCGTATGACGTGATGACCGGGAAACTGCAGTGGAGTAAAGAGTACAAAAAAATAGATCAGGACGAGTATAAGGGCTATGAATTTGCCGCCGGAGTTTGCATAATCTGGTACGGCGATTATGAAGTTGCCGTGGATTTGAAAACAGGTGAAGAATTATGGCGCGCCGAGATAGACTACTACGGGAAACTGGTTGAGATAGGTGGTTTTAACTACAAGACCTTCGACAAACAGGGTAAGTATATGGCTTTCGAAAAAGGTGACCTTATTAACGTGTACGATGTTAAAACCGGTGCAAAAGCCTTGCAGTTGGAAGATATGGAAATCAATCAGGGACTGATGAAGAACAAGAAACAGTCAACCTATACCAGCGAAGATGAACGGTTTTGCCTTATAGCGCTTGATGATGGCGCAGTACTGCTGGATATGAAAGAGAACAAAAAAGTTGCCCAGGCTGAATTTAAAATTGACACGGACTTCGAAACATTTTTTGCCACTAAACGCGGCTGCGCGATATTCGGCAAGGAAAAGATTGTTCATTTTGATTTTACTACCGGGAAAACTCTTGAAGCGCCGTATGCAATTTCCGACATGAGGACTTTGCAAACCTATGAGGTTGGAGAGAAAAGTATTCTTGTTATTTCCGCGAAAAACAAAGTTTCCGGCATAGATATAACAAATGGTAAAGTACTTTGGGACACGCCGAAGGAAGACCCGAAATTTGAAGGGTTTATTCACCGTTACGAAAAGCAGGTTGGAGAAAACGCGCTGGTAACCTACGTCAATCCCACGGGTGGAAAAACGCAGGTATTCGCGATGAGTATAAACCTGCTCACAGGAAAAGTAAACTCACAGGCAAAAGTTGGCGTTGCAAAAACTGCAATTTCTGATTTTGTCCGGTCGTTTGCATCGGTTATGGGTTCTGTTGTAAGTTTTTTGAGCAGCTCAAGCACGGCAAACAGTTTAAGCAAATCGTTTGGTTATGATAAAGTTGGTTTTAACTACGAAACAATTGATTTCAAAGGCAATCTGGTTTACTTCTTCAGGGATAAGGTTGCATTTGAAAATCCGGATACGAAAGAAGAGCCGGGTGAAGGCGTTGTATCAGTTGACCCCTCAACCGGAGCTATTGTATATAAAGATTATTTTGCAATAAAGTACAGCGATTCATGGAAGCCCGCGATGGCTGGAGTTGCAGATTATTCACCCGATCCTCTGATCGTGGGTGATATCGTGTATCTTTCAGGTAACTGCAGGGTGGTTGCATTTAATCTGGCAACAGGTAAACGTTTATGGACAGTCGAAAAAGAAATCGCGGACAGATACCCGACTGACATCGCATTAATTGATGGCGCGGTATATATTAAATACGGACTTGATCCGGTTACCCCGACACTGGAAAAAAGCAAAGTGAAGTTAAACTCGCCTTGGGAGATGGATCCGCACGGTTTTGCAGCTATTGATGCAGCAGCAGGAAAATTCCTGTGGAAAAAGGATACCGAAGAAGATCCGGGCAGGTACATGCCGCAGTTCTCAATATTAAACTATTACAATGATGCTGCAAAGCAATTATATTTTTCCGATGAAGAAAAAGTTTATGCACTTGCGCTGCGCAAAAACGGCGGTGGATTTGACTGGGAACTTGACCTTGATAAAAGCAAGATTGGCGAAATGCCTATGAAGAAGGTCTACGCAATTAATGAAACCTGGGTTGGCAGCGTGCCACGCACTACAACCACATCTAACACGTACGGATCGGTAACATACACAACCACAACAACAAGCGGTGGTGTAAACTCCAGCGCAAAAGCTGAATTTCTGGAGGATGCAGCCTCTGCTGAATTAACAAGCACCTACACCAGTTGGGGTAATATTTGGGGTGTAACCGCCCGCAGATGCTTACGGGTGCTTTTTGATGAGACTTCATTGCTTGTTTACGGTACGGAAGGCATTGGCCGTATTGATGTTAAATCGGGCAAACCTTTCTGGGTAACAGAATGGGATTATGATTACGAAGCAGTACAGCATCTGCCTAAATTACAAAATGGAAAAATTGTGTATTGTGTTGACCGGCAGATGACCGCAATGGATTTGGAAACCGGCAAAGTGGCATTCCAAGTTAAAGAAGCAAAGAAGCCGCGCTTTTTCTCGTCCCCTGATAAAAAATTCATCTTTTCGATAGATGATGAAATTATTGCAGGATACGAAATTAAATAAATGATAGGACTTTTGTCCTGTCTTAAAATATTCACACTCCACTATGGAATAACGGTCGCCGGATTATGCAGACGGCGGCCGTTTCTATTTTAAATCATGATCAGCAACCGGTTGCCGCTGGCTTTTATATTATACTGAAAAAAAACTGGCTCAATAACATTTTATATGGTTATTCTCATTTCTGTGCCCTGCACAGTAAAAACTATCGCGCCCTGTACGGTACGTAGCTTCATTTATTAAGTTTGTTTTCTATACCATTGGTATGCCAATGCTTTAGTTGTTTTGTCACTTGGTGGTTGTCGGGTAACTCAAATTATATATACTTTAATAGCTATGTTGGGCTGAAACCCAATGTGCTTTTGGTTTTTAATCAGCGGTTAAATCAACGGGCAATTTAATCAATTTCCTTTTCAACAGCCATTCACGCGGGTGTTGTTACAATTACCCGAAATCAGCTTGATACCCTTTGGCAGGTAACGGGTAAGCCGGGGGAGAGAATAAAAGAAGAACGGACTTTTATCAAATTAAACTGCCTCTGAATTATTACTGAATATTTAAGTTATACGATACCCGCAGCAGGCGCTTTATTTCCCACTTTTGCAAGTGAAACAAAACCGGGATCAAGCTGTGGTAGAGGGCAATAATAACATAACATCCTTTCCAGTTTACACGCACTTTTTCATATTGCATCTAAATGGTATCAGACCATTAAACAAAAAAGCTGCTATAGAGGCAGCTTTAAATGCTGTATTAATATTTTCGCCATTGTTTTTTGTTGCGCTCGTTAAAGTATGCCGTATCTTTCCATACAAAATTTACCGAGTCTGGGTTTAACACTCTGTCTCCGGTATCAATATAAACATACTCTCTATAGTCGGGGATACTATCGTTGTTTACTGCTACCATTGTTCTCTTCATGTTTATGCCTTCGTATGTCATCAGCAGGTGCGGTTCTTTTAGCATACCACCGACAAGAAAATAATTATAGTCGATATGGCCCGAACCCTGGGCATAGTGGAAATTAATCCTTATATAAGGGACTTTTTTTGCCTGCCAGGTTTCATAGGTTATCCGGTTAAAGCCGCCATGTGTTGGCACCGGGGTTTCCCAAATTTTATTAAAGCTGCCATCATATTTCAGCAAGGTTAAATAGAAAAAAGCCGTTCCGAGTTCGGTGCTGTCGAGATCGATAAAACTGGCATCATAGCCGGTAATATTTTTCTTTTCAATTAACCGTTCATCATCCTCTTTCGATTTAGCAATCATTGCATACACGTATAAGCCATCGCCTTGCTTTTGGTAGATAACCGCCGAATTCGGTATATTATAACGTACGGTGCGGTCGCAGTCTATCAGATAAGTGCCCTTGGGATAGCTCTTGATAATATACTCGTACAGATCAATCGTATCTCCGGGGAAGCGGTTAACGGCTCTGGCCTTCCACTCCTCAAGGTTGCGTTGTTGTATATCGGCATCTGATGAAGACTCGTAAGCAATCTCCTTCTGTGCATCCGGATCACCAGTTGAAACGTGAGAATCTTTTTTATCTTCACCACAGCCAAAACAACCCGGGATAAAAAATAACGCGAATACAAACAGTATTACTGCCTGTTTAATATATGAACGTTCTATTTTGCATACTCCTCGAAAAAATAAGCCGAGCTTTGAATACCCAGCATAAAATGGTTCAAGTCAAAATGTTCATTTGGCGAATGCAGGTTTTCCGTATTCAGTCCAAGACCCATTAATACCGAAGGGGCTTTTAGCAACTGAAAAAATGTTGCGATAACAGGGATACTTCCGCCTAGGGGTGTGATAACCGGCTGTCCGCCATGCAAAGCGGTTACTTTTACTTTTACGGTTCTTGGGGTAATTTCTTTGATGTACTTTGTAAACAGCTTCTCAATCTTTTTTGGATCCTGATGAGGAACCAAGCGCATACTAATTTTAGCAGTTGCTTTAGAAGCGATGACTGTTTTTGCACCAGCGCCTGTCCATCCGCCATAGATACCGTTACAATCCAAAGTCGGGCGGGCCCACGTACGTTCTAATGTTGTATAGCCCTTTTCACCTGTCAATTCTGCAAGTCCAATTTCCTTTGCATAGGCTTTTTCAGAAAATTTTAATTTCTTAAAATTCTCACGCTCAGCTTTTGTTAGCTGTAATACGGTGTCATAAAATCCGGGAATGGTAATCTTTCCGTTTTTATCATGCAGTTTTGCTATCATCCGGGCAAGTACATTTATCGGGTTGTCAACAGCGCCGCCATACGTACCCGAATGTAAATCACGGTTAGGACCGGTCAGTTCAATTTCCATGTAACAGAGGCCGCGTAAACCGTACGTTATTGTAGGCAAACCGGGCGCGTATAACGAGGTGTCCGAAACAAGAACGGTGTCGCATTTCAGCATTTCTTTTTGCGTTGAAATAAAGGAGCCTAAGCTTGGGCTTCCAATTTCTTCTTCACCTTCGATGCAAAACTTTACATTTACCGGCAGGCTGCCATGTTTTTTAAAGCAGGCCTCAACACTTTTTATGTGCATAAATAGCTGGCCCTTGTCATCTGTTGCACCACGGGCAAAAATTTTATTGCCCTTAACCACGGGCTCAAACGGATCACTATCCCAAAGTTCAATCGGGTCAACCGGCTGTACATCATAATGGCCATAAACGAGAACAGTAGGTTTGCCCGGCGCACCGAGCCACTCGCCATACACAATGGGATGGCCTTCAGTTTGAAAAATTTTAACTTTGTTTAATCCGGCAAGTTTTAATTTGTCCGATACCATTTCAGCGGCACGCTGCATATCATTTTTATGTTCCGGTATAGCACTGATACTGGGGATACGCAACAATTCTTTCAGTTCTTCGATGTACGATTCCCGGTTCTCTTTGATAAAAGTAATAACATCCTGCATTTCATTACTCCTTGGTAAATGTTAATAAATCAAATTTATAAATAATCGGAACAAATTGCCTGAATTTTTTTTGAGTATTTTCATCAAGTTGTTCATAAATTTCTTTTTGAGGTTTGTAACGGCTTTTCCATGGATAGTCTATAATGTAAACGGCACCTTTGCCGTTACCGCTTACCGACTCAAGCGCCATGGTATAAGTCAGGTTAGGGTAACCGGGTATTGATGGAATAATTTCCTTAATAACGTGTTTTTGTACTTTATATGTTTCATCGAACTCAAGATAATGCACACGGTGCCCATTCCGGTCTATTACAAGCAGAGACTTTTCTGCAACGGTGTATAACCCGCAAATGGTATGAATGCCAAGTGATTTTGTTGCAATTGTACTGACAATTGTTAAAGTTGTTTTGTCAACAACGTAAATATATGTCGAATCCGCGAACGCTTCACCATTTTGGAAGCCTTCCAATCCGAGATAAAATGCATGTATGTCAATAGCTAACCCTTCGTAACCAATGTTATTTGCCAAATACCGCTTGAATTTTTCATCGGGCTTTATTTGCAATCTTTGCATGGCAACAATCGTATCAGAAAACAAGTTGCCCCCGCTGAAAAATACTTCAAAGATTCCGGCTATATCTTTAGCATCCGGACCGTTACCTTCCAAAGAGATATAGATTTTACCATTTTCCGGATCCCGGCTAATCTCTTCTAAATCAGCTTTTGGAAACTGTTGGAGAAATGTAACAACATTGTTTGTCAGGGTAACAGGGTAAAAATTGAAGGTTGTATCATTTGTAATTGTAAACCTGTGTATTTTCCCGGTGTCATCAACAGTTAAGAACTGCTGCTCCGTTTCATTGCTTTTTACTAGCACTATTCCTGATGTTTGATCAGGGGAATACTTACCGTCAAAAAGCCATTTCGCGTTTTCCTTTATCCCGCCGTTTTGTGCAAGTAATACTCCTGCGAGTAGAAGTGTAATCAGAATTTTGTACATAGCAATCGCTTAAATCAGAGAAATCGGGGTTCAAGTTCAAAATCGGTGGCAAAATATTAACAGGAAATTTTACACACATATATCTTTCTAGTTAACAGCACCTTTATGCCCAAACCTCAGACTTTTAGTCTGAGGTGAATCACCCACAAAAACTCAGGCTTTAGCCA
>JACPGF010000348.1:19610-32134 GCA_016182615.1 Ignavibacteriales bacterium | reverse complement strand
TTACAAATTTACGGAATTGCATCCGGACATGCCACAATTACTTTTCCACATTCGCCTTTTTTTTTCCACATCTATTACATAGAGTTTTCACACAGCCTCTGAATGCCGGGGTTAGGGCATAAATAGCACCCGCTCTGCGAGCGGGTAATATTAAATATCCCCTAACCCCAGAGTTCACTCTGGGGTAGCTTCACTCCACAATTCTCAGGCTTTTCCCGAAGGGATGGATGCCAAGCCACTAATTGTATGGTGCAAACAGAGCATTGTCATTATAAAATTTGGTTTATTAAAAGGATACGTTGCTTAGAGTGGTTCAAATGCCTGATTCGCTTAATTGCAGATATGCCACCGGATTTTCATATGAACCTGAAAAACACAGGATTTCTGTAATCCTATTGATTTCTGAATCCACAGAAAATATTTTGCATCATACTGTAAACAAAAAACAAAAAGGATAAAAAAATGAAGTATGTCATCGAAGGAACGGACACTAATTTTAGCAGCGAAGTTTTAGAATCAAAATTACCGGTACTGGTAGATTTTTGGGCACCCTGGTGCGGACCGTGCAGAATGGTTGGCCCGGTAGTAGAGGAACTGGCTGAAAAATATAACGGGCAGATGAAATTTGTAAAAGTTAACACGGATGAAAACCAGCAGGTAGCCCTGCAATACGGCATACGCAGTATCCCCACGCTTGGGATATTCAAAGATGGTAAAGTGGTCGATGGAGTCATCGGTGCAGTTCCCAAACAGCATCTTGAGCAGAAGCTGACCCCGTATATAGCAGTTGCAGCCAATTAAAAAAATGCTCCCGGTTTAATTTCCTTGAACAATGAAATATCAGGTTCCGGCAAGTTAATGTGCCAGTATTGCCCCAAATGAGTAACAGCGGGGCAATACCGGGCGCTTGTTTGTGCACCGGCCTAATTGGTAAATTTATGCAGGGTTTTCCGCTCCATATCTGCTACCGATAGTAAATAATCAATTAAAGCACCCAAACTATTTTGTTTTGCTTCGGTAAGTCGTATCTGCATTTGGGTAAGGTCAAAACTGGTTATATTTCCCGCCTTGAAACGCTCCATGCTTATATCATAACTTTTCTGGGCAAGCTCAACGCTTTTACTTAACACGGCAACACGGGCCTGCGCTGCCTTGTAATCATTATAAACAGTTTCGATTTCTTTTTTTAGAATCAGCACCTGATTGTCCGCGTTCAGTTGGGCCAGTTTAAGATTTGCCTGCGCAGCCTCTGTTTCCTTGGCATTCTTGCCCCAATCCCAAACGGGTACCTGCAAGGTGAATGCAACACTTCTATCTTCAAGAAAAGTGTGAAAAACATCTTTTAATTCTTTATCGTTTTTATTAATACCGTAATTAGCAGTAAGCAATCCCGTAATCCTGCCCTTTGCATCGGTTTCGGATACCGATAATTCATTAAACACGATATCAGCTTTATTGTTAATTAACTCCGTTCTGTTTTCCAAAGCGTATGCCGTTGCCGAATCAGGATGGATTTCCACCGGGATGTACGAAATTTGTGATTCAACATCAAAATCGAGATTAATGGGATAACCGGAAGCCAATAAAAAATTATTTTTACTCTCCTTAAAATTGACATCTGCCGAAAGCAGTTGATTCCGTGAAGAAGCCAAGTCAACTTCAAGCTGCAGGGCTTCAACTTCGGCTATTAACCCGGCTTTCAGCTTGTTCGAGGCGGTTTCGAATGACACTTCGGTCTGCCGGACTTTCTCTTTTGCTATTTCGAGTTCTTTTTTCGCGCGGTACACGCGGTAAAAAGTTGCAGTTACCGAATATAACAGATCCGCTTCTGCTTTCGTGTAATTGCGCTCTGCCTTTGAAAGGTTCAGTTCAGCCCTTTGTTTACTTGCTTTAAGGGCATTAAACCCGAACAGTGGCTGCCGGAAGCGGAAACTGATATTGGAGTAATAATCCCGTTTGGTTGATGAAGAACCGGAGAACTGGTCCCTGCCGAATACACTGCCTGTCAGTGAAAATGTTCCATTGGTAAAAATCACCGGCTGCGTCAGGAACAGCCGCGATTCGAACGTGGTATTGCCAATCTGGTAAAACTCTTCCGTTGAGGTAGCAGTGTTGAATTGGCTTTGCAAGCTTCTTGCATACCGCGGCGCATCAACTTCAAAAGTTAATGAAGTCATTAAACCCCGCTCAATAGCTTCAAGATTATTTTGCGATGAAGCCAGATTGAGTTTTGCACTATTCATCGCGAAACTATGTGCAAGGGCATACTGCGTTGCTTCCTGCAAGGTTATAACTTGCTGTGCATGCAAACTGGTGTATAATAAACAAATGGCAAATACTATTTGAAGTTTCTTCATGAAATCCGCATCAGGAAATAAAAATTAACAGGTCAAATTATTAAAAATATTTGAATGATAGGCAAAGCTGCAGTGTTTTAAAATTTTTCCCTGATATTTCCCCGCCTCAAGTATAAAATCGGCAGCATTAATTGCAAACACATTCAATGGATATGTCCCAGCCTCTAACTTTTCACTAAGCGAATGATACCCAAACTCCGAAGTGAATCACGTTACTATAACTCGGGCTTTTCCTAACGAGATGGAAGCCAAGCTAATTAAACGCTGCCATTCTTTCGGATTTGATTTGCTCAATCCCGGCAATAGAATTTTTTGGTTGTAGTTCGAGAAAATTCTGCTGTTCGTTTAAGTTTAAACCCACTTGAGGCCGATGACCAGAGTAAACTAGGTTTTGCCTGCATCATGAGTAGATTACCAGTACCGCGAGATATTTTCAAATTCAATACTTTTTTAAAACCAGGGCTAAATCCTATGCCGGTTGGTGTAATTGGGATCTGACTAAAGAGGCCTGTGCTAAAACCAAAAGTTTGGAAACACTGTTCTTTTGAACGGAAATTGAAGAATAAAAATACTTGGCAAGGGTTTTGAAACAGCCTGCGGAACCGGGAGCAATTTAATCAATCACCATTTTAAACTGCCAATAATACGGTTATTTTAGAATTGTTTAATAATTGGATGGAAACCATATATTCTATCTGCCAGCGATCCGGGGAAAACGGTGTAAACATTAGTTGAGCCGCGAAAAATGCGGCTCAACTCAAAACTTATAATTCCTAAATCATAATTACTTAACGATTATCCTTTGGGTTAGGCTGCCAACAGTTATTACAAACTCTCCCGGTTCTATAACACGTTTATTGTCGCGGCCGATAAAAGACAGTTCTGAGCCTTTTACCGTTATGGTAACCGTTTTTTCCTCACCTGCAGCAAGACTAATTTTGTCAAATGCTTTCAGTTGTTTATTAGGCCGGGAAACCGAACCATACATATCGGTAATATAAACCAGCACAGTTTCTTTTCCGGCTTTTTTCCCTGTGTTCTTTATGGTTACGGTAAGTTTTATATCTTCGTTGGCCTTGTAGGTATCTTTATCGCTTTTTAAGCCGCTATAGGCGAATGTGGTGTAACTTAACCCGTGACCAAAGTTCCACTCGGGGATATATTCTTTAACATCAGCAAACTCTAACGGTTTATAATCGTAGTGTAATAAATCATTCGGAGCTTTTGGCCATGTTATGGGCAGTTTACCACTGGGGTTAACATCGCCAAAAATCACATCAGCAATAGCTCTACCGCCTTCCATTCCCGGCAAAAAGCCAAGTACTACTGCATTCATTTCCGGTACAATTTTATGAATTACCCTTGGCCTGCCGCCGATCATAACCAGAATAACAGGTTTTCCGGTTGCAGCTATTTTGTGAGCTAATTGCAATTGTGCTTCCGGCAAGGTCAAATCATCAATGTTGCCCGGTGTTTCGCAGTAGGTGTTTTCGCCCAAACAGAGAATTACCGCATCCGCTTTTTTTGCTGCTTCCACTGCAGCTGCGGTATTTGTTTCTTTATCGAATAAGTTGTTTTCAACAAACGTAACATTTGCCGTGCCTATTTTTTCTTGAACTGCCTTAAGAATGGTTGCCTTATTCTTCGGATACAACGATTCCTCGTTACCCTGCCAGGTAATCGTCCAGCCGCCGTTTAATACCGAAAGCATATTCGCAGTCGGCCCGGTTACAAGCACATTCGAGTATTTGACAAGCGGCAAGATACCATTCGAATTTTTCGCAAGAATAATCGATTCCTGCGCGGCTTCCAGATTTGCTTTGGTATGAGCCTCGCTTGCAAATTCCGGAAGAAGAGTTTTCTCAGGATAAGGTGTATCCATTAACCCGATTTTAAATTTCACATAGAGGATACGGGAAACTGCTTCATTAATCCGTGCAACAGGCACGCTGCCTTCTTTAACCAACTCCAGCAAAAGATTATAAAATGAGAATTCGTAAGGTACCATACTCATATCAAGCCCGGCCATAACTGCCATCTTAACGGCTTCTTTCGGCGTTGCTGCTACACGGTCGCGGGTGTGCAGGCGTTTAATATCTTCCCAGTCCGAAACAGTTAACCCCTTAAATTTCATCTCTCCGCGCAAAATATCCGTCAGGATGTGCTTGTCCGAGTGAGAAGGTATTCCATCATTTTCCGCCGAGTTTACCATAACCGTCAACGCTCCTTCTTTAACTGCCGCCTCGAACGGTGGAAGAAAATACTCGCGGAGCATCCTTTCAGAAATCCATGCAGGCGTGCGGTCTTTGCCATTCATCGGGAAGCCATAACCAACATAATGCTTTAAACAAATAGCCAGTTTATCCTTTGCGGCAGGGTTATCTCCCTGCGCGCCGCGTATATATGCCCTGCCCATTTCGGTTACCAGATGTACATCTTCGCCAAACGTCTCCCAAAGCCGGGGCCATAATTGATTACGGCCGATATCAAGAACAGGATAAAAATTCCACGGGATACCCGAAGCTTTTGTTTCCCTTGATGTAATTGCTCCCGCGTTAAACTCCAGTTCCTTGTTAAACGTTGCCGCCATATTTATTGCCTGTGGAAACAATGTTGCACCCAGTGAGTAGGTCGCCCCGTGAATTGCATCAATCCCGTACATAACAGGAATTTTATTCGGTGTTTTTTCCAGAGCTATCTTCTGAATTTTATTTAAAATTTCATGCCAGTATTCAACCGGATGGGCTACATCAAAAACATTGAGGATTGAGCCCACATGATACTTGGTAATTGCTTCCTCGAGTTTTGCATCGTCAAGTACATGCTTTTGATCGCGTGTTCCTTGTACTTTTGAAACAGCCTGCAGTGTAACCTGCGTCATCTGCCCGACTTTTTCCTCTATGCTCATTTTTGCAAGCAGCTGCTGCACTTTTTTATTTATTGCTTTATCATCCATTTGGCCTGCCTGAACTTGTAACAAACCCGAAACAGCAATAAGAATTGCCAGAATCAATTTCATATCATTTTCCTTTCGTCAACTATGTATTAGTTAAGAACAATCATTTTTTTTACTGTTGACAAATTGCCGACAGTGAGTTTATAAAAATAGCACCCGGTTGAAAGTTTCGCCGGACTGTTAGACCCGGAAGGAAACACGACACTATACTCCCCTGCCTGCTGAAACTGGTTTACCGGCTCTGCAATTTGTTCGCCAAGATTGCTAAATATTTTCAACCGCACGTCCGCAGCTTCAAGTAACCTGTACGAAATATTTGTTGCGGGATTAAACGGATTGGGATAGTTCTGATCAAGTATATAAGCGGGTCCGGAGCGGCCATTATTACCCTCGAGTACTCCGGTGGTTACTTTTTCGATTACTATGCCGTTTATAAGCGCATTGTCAACCAGCCCGCCGAATCCAATTTCAATGAGCTGATTAGTTACAACCACGTTGTTCACTATTTTTGTTAATGCTGCATTTTTCCCGACAGCTTTAAAAATATCCAACCCGGCAATTGATTTAGCACCGTTCACAAATACATCAAACACGCGCTTATCTGGAGAAGTGTAATAATTTTCAGCAAATAATAGTTTAATGTAATATTCGCCGTTCGGTACGCGGACAAAATACCGGGCCACTGAATACCTGTCAGAAAGAAATATTACATCATCGCTTGTATTTGCTATTTGAATTGTTGAGGAATATACCGAAGCTGCGCCGTCCAAATAGCCGTATTGTGTGGCTGCCGCGAAGCCCTGATCCGCCATATAACCCAATGCTGCAGGACCACCAACATTTATTTTAATTGGGAAGACCCATTGCGGCGGATTATTTATAAGCAAGGTTTTCGAAGCCATAACATTTGCAGGCTGTACTAAATCTTTAACACCCTTTACTACTATGATAAAAGTGCTTCCCGCTGCAAGCCCGCTTGTCGTTATAGTAACCGTCTTTTTATCTGCTGCCAGAGCTGCAGATTGCAAAATTACTCCGGTTACGGTGTAGTTGCTCAAATCTTCTGCAGATGTTTTATCCACTTCCTCTCCGAAACGCACAGTTATGTTAGTCGAATCGTGCCGGGCCCATAAAGCTACAGGCGGATTCTTATCGGTATATCCTGTATTAATACTATTTGTAAGGCAAAGCACTAACGCCGAATCGACAAATACTGCATTTGCATGAATAAAATCGCAAAGATTTCCATCAAAAGTGTGTGTGGCTTTTTCCCAGCGGCTCTGGTTCCAGCTGCTAAAATCATCTTTCCATTGGAAAGTAAAATTGTTTCCGGTACCGGTGTTGCCTGCGCCCGGGGTGTATGACGCATATTGAGTCCAGTCATAATATGCAAAAGCCGGCAGGGTCAGCGGGTTAAACGTGCCTGACCAGTCAGGATAACTTTGATTCCATATATTCATCATCAGTTTTTGTGATTTGTTAATCTGGGCAATATGTGCACCCGTTTGCCGGTAAACTTCGGCACCATCAATAAACCATGCAATATAGGCAGGTGTCCATTCGAACGCGTAGGTGTGGTAGTCAAGAGCGGGATTAAAATTCACTGTTTCGTGCCTGACGTGGTTAATCTGTCCCGGAGAAATAACATTAAACTGCACATCGTTGGAATATCTTCCAAGTATTTCGATATCTATTTCATTCCAGTTTTCAGATCCGCCGGAGGAATACTCATGATATGTGAAAAATGAAGTAAGCATCCCTTCACGTTCGCTCGACTTTATGCGCGCCTCGAACCTGCCGTAGGTAAACGATTCTTTTGTGCGGTATTCAGCGCCTTTGTAATCTTTGGCATGAGCCGCTATTGCAAAAAATGCCGTTATAACGACGGCAACTATTATCTGAGAGAAATTTTTCATACTGGCTTATTCATTTCTTATAATTTTTTCATGTTTAATCAAAATCCTCACTACTTAACTAATCAGAAGCAATCCCAATTATTGCAGTATTAAAAAATTCGAGCATAGAATACTGATCGGTAATTCACGTGATATATCAATCACCATAAACGGCAAGAGGAATGGGAATAAAACAACAACCAACACAAGGTACCGGAACAATGGGCATAACGTTCCGGTACCCGTTGTTTTATCCATCAAAAAGCTAAACTAACTGAGAACTTTTGCACGTCTTTCAATCTGCCAAATTTGGCAAACGAGTAGTCAACGCGCACGTTCGCGTTCTCCATGAACCGCTGTAAAACGCCAATACCGAGTGTCAATCCCTCCTCGGAATCTTCCATGAATAACGATTTGTATCCCGCGCGAACCGATACTAAATCATAAACAGTGAACTCCGTACCAAGATTGATACTTTCGTAATCATCAGAAGGGTGCAATGCATCAGCGGCAATTAACAATTTGTAATCATCCTGCTTGATTGCCTGATACGCTACTCCGATACGGAATGTAAGCGGTAATGCCCACGATTCTGTTTCGAGATAAGCAGGTATTTTATCGTTATTTCCTGTGGAGCCTAAATCCTGATCATGTAATACCAGAGAAGAAGTACCTAACAACTGCATCTTCGAGCCGAAATTGTTGATAGACATGGCAAGTACCATGTCATCGAAGGGTGTTATGTACTGCACACCCATATCAACTGCAAAACCGGTTGCATGCATTTTCCATAGAGTTTCATTAACGAATTTCGGGTTAAAGCCGATTGAGAACCTGTCGGTAAGCTGCAATGCATACGCGAGCGAAACGGAAAGATAACTTACCGAGAACACTTCTCCTGTACCATCCGGTTCATCAAGTGTAGTAACAGCCATCTCATCGATATCTGAAGAGATAACGCTTAACCCCAAAGTACCAAATGAAGGAACATTGACAGAAACGGCAGCGAAGTTAAATTTAAGGTTCGCGAACCAGTTCGTGTGATCGAAACTAACATTAATTCCAGGCAAAGTTGCCAGAGAAGCCGGGTTCCAATATATGCCGCTCAAATCGCCGCGGATGCCGCTGAAAGCCTGCCCCATACCGGATGCGCGCGCGCCTTGCGGAATGGATAAGAACGATCCGGCAGTTGTACCGCGCTTGGAAATATTCTTTTCCTGAGCCTGTGTAGTGCAAGATACTGTTAATGCTATGATACTGAGTATAAATATAAATTGTTTCATGTTTTCACCTGCTATTTAATAATTGCGAATTTGCCGATGTACGAGCCAACGCCGGGTGCATCAACATGATAAACATACAGGCCATAGGCAATTTCCATTCCCTCTTCCGATAACAGGTTCCAGGAAGCCGTACTGCCAAAGAGGTTTTCTGCTTTCACTATGGTTTTAACCAACATACCCGATATCGAGTAGATACGGATTGTACACGATTGCGGCAGGTTCACGAAATCAATCCTGCGTTCACCGCGGCCGGTCGAGTTCAGATTAGCGCGTTCCCAAGCAGCTGCGCTGATATACGGATTCGGCACAACATGAATATTTTTCATTTTATTGCCTGCCTGCGTGTTGTCATTATACGCCGCTTTCGTCGTAAAACTAAACGCGTCAGTATTTCTGAATGGCCGCCGGGTAATGACTCTGTAAATATCACCTTTCGCGGGTGCTACACCTGGAGGAGCGACATACGTAATTTCCACTGAATACTTTTTATTGGAATTGGTCGTATCACCAATAAACTCAAGTAATTGTATTACATCGCCGGAGGTTAATGAAAGCGAGTTGTCATTATCCTTAAGCTGTATCAGGGTTCTCTTACCATCGGTAATGTTTCTTGCTTTAAATTTTAGACCCAGCGGGGTTACATTTTTAAATGAAAGTTCCTGTACGCTATCCGAGAAAGTCAGTTCGTAATCACAAGGATATAGTGAACCCTTACCCGCGTCCCTGCTTGCCGAATCATACATCGCTATCATGTTGTTGCCAACAACCCAGCCCGAAAGTGTATCTGAAACGGACACAGTATCGTTGTACAGAGTAACCATCATTCCATCAAATGGTGGAGAATTTCTGGGAGCCAGCCACGAACTATCAGCAACAACTTTTATCGTATCAATTGCACCTTTAAAGTTGCGGACTATCTGATAACCTCTTGTTTTATATTTAGGATACGTTGTATCCGACTTGAATTCTATTGAATACTTTGCCTGATCTTTTATTTCGGTTGGGTTCAAAATATTCATTTTCATAGAGCCGGTACCGCGGCCGCCCGCAACAACTTTAAGTATGTCCCCGTTTATTTCCGGAGCAACATACCCGGAAGTTGGCGCGTTTGGAGTAACAACAGCGCAATTAATATCGATATAAGATACATTGCCCGCGAAGTCTTCGGTTATTATTTTTGTACATTCAGATGGCTGCAATCCTTTCGTTCCGAATGTCGGGTCACCCATGTCATACGATACAACTGCATAGTAGTACCGTTTGCCATTGGTAAGGTTGCTGTCGATATAGCTATGTTCCAGCCCGGTGTCATCACCGCGCCAGAAACTCGCGCCGTTAATACCAACCGGATCGGGGCCCTTAATACTGTCAATCAGATCCCATTGTGCCTCCGGTCTCCAGTATTTAGGCTCGCCTTTTGAATCGGTTATTGTTTTTATGTCATTAAATGCGAATTCTTCCGAGCGGTATACGCGGTACCCCTCAAAATCTTTTTTATAACCAAGCAATGGATTGTTTTTTTCAAAACCAAGAAACGCATCGCGTGATTCTTCCGCAGTCGTGTTCCAGTACAAAAAGACCTTCTTGTCACCCGCAACTGCCGTTACAGTAGGTTTATACGGCGGTTTCGAAAAATTGTAATTGGCATTATAAATCTGTTGTACTGTTTCCTTATTAAACTTAATATCTTCAAGGCCAGTACCAAAAACCAACGCCATAGAGAAGCGTTCACGTCCGTTTTTTATCAAGGGAAATGCACCTGAAGCGAACACCATGCTGATATTCGATCTCTGTATCGCGGTATCAAACAAGCCGGTGCTCATTTTAAGCCACATGGCTTCGTCATCTTTTGGCCAGCCGCCGCCAGTGCCGCCCTGCCCTAGTTTATAAATTGAGACTGCCGTAAGGCCTATCTGATCTGACTCATCTTTATCCGTCTTGTCAAAATTTGGTTCTCCATCTGTCGGAACCCCGTCTCCTTCACCTTGATCAGGGCCGAGATATTGCGGATCAAATGGTCCAACACCGTCCCTGCCAACATCATTATTCAGAGGTTCATTTATTTCCTTGTCCCATTTGCCGTTCCCGTTCACATCACCATAACTAATCCAGTCATGGTCGTTATCAATCCCGTCATCGCGCCTTTCATTCAGTAAACCGTCATCATCATTGTCAAGCCCGTCTTCGGCATTACCCGGTGATTCGAGATATGCATACCCGTAATACCCTGTTTTCCAGGCATTTGGAACGCCTTGACCATTTGAATCGAAACAGTATGCAAGATCAATCCGTTTATCAAACGAAGCATTATCATCCTCGCTATCGTCTTTTCCGCCGACACCGCAATCGGTATAAAAGCCGAAATACGTTTTCTGGTACGTCGAGTCTGCCAGGCTTGCAATATCATAGTGCCAGAAAACAATGTCTTCTGCCAGCACATGCGACCATTGGAAACCGCGGATTTCCGTGCGGAGGCCGATGCCGCCGCGGGTTGTATCACTTTTAATCGGAAAATACAGGTAAGGCATCCTTGTCCATTCACCGTCAACTGCATCGTCCATAACGAAAAATGTTTCAAACTCCGAATTAACCACACCACGCCCGAAATAACCATACCAGTATCCATTCCATTCGGGAGTTAGATTTAAAGCCGAAGGCCAATAAACCGGCCAGGATTTCATATCAGTAACCATTGCCGGTTTGGTGTATTTCTCGTTCAGATAGCCGGGAACCGGTTCCATACCCCAAATTGTGCCGGTAAGCGGGTCTTTATCCATCCACTCCCGGTATGATGTTTCCATCGGATGGTTTACCTGATTGTTACCGGGTGTAATAATCTCAGTTGTTATCAACACGGCAACACCATCCAGATATGTGTGCCCTGATCCCTTAGGCCACTCTCCCGACATGGAATAAGGCCATTGTCCAACCTCTCCGTTGTTGTAAAACCGTGTACGGACCAGGTTTCCATCCATTAAACCTTCGCGGCGGTACTTTACATCACCATGAGGGTCTTGACGGTAACGCAACGTTTGGGCTGACTGGGGTAACAAGGTAATCGTTGTAATAATTATCAGTATAAAAAATTTTAATAATCTCATCTGTAGCTCCATCGTTTAATAACTGAAACCAAAACCAAATCTGATTTCACGTGGTTTAGAATACATTCCGGGGTTATTAACAAATTCCTGAATAGTATTTAACCCAATGATTTCTCCTGCGTATTTGGTACCAAGATCAACATTTGCTTTACCCGTTGTCGAATAAACGCCGTTCTGATTCTTGATATCAAACAAATTATATACTAACATGTAAACATTCACGTTGATCCCGCCTAAATCAAAGTTTTTGTCGGCACGCAAGTCAATATTATAAGTATAGGGCTTAATTCCACCATTTTCAAAAAGCACGCCTTTTGATATTTTAATATCTTCGGAATAGGGGAATCCCGAACCATAAGAAATAATCATACTCGCTGACCAGTCACCCGGCACACCAAGGTTTAATGACAGGTTAAGCGTATGGCGTTGATCCCAATCCAACGGAAGCACTTTTTTTGTTTCCTCAACCGGAGGATCTGACTGATTGTTGTTAAAATTCGTCATTGGATCCGAGGAGTTACCCTCGGCAATCTGATAAGTGTAATCGAGTTTAGCGCTGAAAATGCTCGACAGCCTTTTATCGAGAGTAATAAGGAAACCACGTACGTTTCCATAATCACGGTTGATAAAACGTGCATACTTGAATCCTTCGTAAGTATTCAGGATTTCAACGCCTAACAAGTTCCTGATATCTCGGTAATATGTTGTAAGATTTAGTACCAAATCATCCATGAACACCTGCTGCAAACCGATTTCGTACATAACGGTTTTCTGTGCTTTCAAATCGGGATTACCAAGAACTGAACTGAGCGACTGACCCGGTTCAACGTAAAATGTCGGGTTAGCATACAAGTTATTATACGAAGGTATCTGAAAGAAATGCCCGTAAGAAAAGCGGATAATTCCTCTATCGGTAATTGGGAATGATGCAC
>JACPGF010000348.1:0-19593 GCA_016182615.1 Ignavibacteriales bacterium | reverse complement strand
ACGGGGGCTTAACTGATATTTGGCAGAAGCCATTTTAAGCAGCACACCATTTGGAGAATATCCGGGAAAATCCGAATTGTTCCGTGGATTCCGCTGGTCGAGTGGCTGCCCGGCTTTAGCATCAAAATAATCCATGCGCAGTCCGGCATTGATAATCATGATATCGTATTCCATTTTATCTTGTATGTAAACTGAGGCTTCTACAGGGGATTTTGCCATACGGATATTTCTGCCGTTATCGGTAATCGAGCCTTCATTCGGATAGCCGGGTGTCCAGATCGGATTTTCTAACGAGTCAATCTGCCCGTCTGTTAAGTTCACCAAATCCCAATCATGGCTGCTCAGATCATGTTTTTTAAATTCTGCACCAAACCCAATTTTATGATTCTCGTTAATCTGCGAAGACAAACTGTACTGTGCAATAAATGTGGTGGTTGTCCTCTGATATCTGCCGCCCTCGTTTCCACCGGAACGGAAAGTATAATTCGTCAGTGCAGTTCCCTGTGTGGGATTTATATACCGGGGATCAAATTCGTCCTCGTACAGGTATCCTTTATAATTAAATTCATCGTAAGCAAATTTCAGAGCCTGATATGTATTTGCTGTTGGGTAGTGCGATACCTGAAAATTGTGTATGGTATTTGTTCGGTAATGAGTCATCTTACCATCAGGAGTCCAACTATAACCATGGTCGTAGTATTTGTTTTTATTGTCATCCCAAAACACACCGTAGGAAAATTTAATTTCCGGAAGGCTGTATGTCAGTTTGCCATTGGCCGAAAATTTCCTGCTCGGGTTCATTGATACATAACTGCCGTCACCGGTATTCCTTGGAATTACTACTCTCTGATTTCCAAATTCAAATACCAGAGGAACATCATCGGTGATATTATATACACGTTTCCCGTACAGGTAACCAATATCATCGTAGTAACGGCCGTTAACAAAAAAGGTCAAAGCGCCCAAACCGGTTGGACCAGACAAACTGAATTGGAGGTTCTTCTGGGCTAAGCGCGAATATTTATCAAGATTTTTGAAAATGCTCGAGTGGTTTGTGATATAATTTCCTGCATAGGCCGAAACGGAACCCTCGAAATTACTTGATCCATCCTGAGTTACAATGTTAACAATACCGGACATGGCCTGGCCATACTCGGCATTAAACGTACCGCTGATAACTTCCATCTGCCTGACGATTGAGTTTTCCAAAGCAACGCTCACTCCGCCATCGTAAACATCGGTAACAGATACACCATCAATAAGGTAAGAAACTTCATTTGCACGACCGCCTCTAAAGTGTCCGCCAACAACCCCGGCCTGCAAATTTACAATCTGGCCGACTTCTTCTACCGGCATCATTTTTATATCTGCAGCAGTAACAATCGCATTGGTGGAGGTCATGTCCTTCTGAACCAGCGGCCTGCTGGCTGTAACAACAACTTCCTGGTTAATATTAATTATCGATGGTGTCAACTCGATCTCTGCATTCGTGGTAAGATCTATTTTAATTAACACCTTCGTCATTTTTGCTTTATGATAACTTATTGCACTCACCGTAACCGAATACTCTCCGGGAGGAATGTTCGCTATAATAAAGTTTCCATCAACATCTGCTGAGGCCCCAAGGTATGTTCCATCGATAACGATGTTTGCTCCGAACACACCTTCTTTTGTCTGCTTGTCTATTACTTTTCCTTTAAGCTTTCCGTGTTGTCCGGCGTTTAACACCATCAACGGAATGAAAAGAAGCAGTACCGATAGTATCACTTTTATCTTCATGTGCCTGTCTTTTTATACTGAATATAATGAATCAATTAACCATGTAAAGTACCAGAGTGCAAGCACTGTGGTACTGATTTTATTCGAATAACCCTGTTTTGGGTTTCCATCCACGCAGAAATGCATGTTCAATAGTGCTGCCGTGTTTTTAATTACCCGGCTATTTTACAATTTTTTCTATCCTCTTTTTCCGCATCAGAGGATATTTTCGTTTTCAAAAAAAATATTCTATCTCAATTCTTATTTAGTGTCTCCTTATTAAAAAGGTGGACTTGGCTATTGTACATCCTTTTTTAGGGGAACCTTTGGGTATTGCCCTAAAAGATAAAACCCTTTCAAGAACAACCCCCTCAAGTATGTTATGACCATACAGACCAGATTCCAATAATTATCATTAAAATGCAAACTGACAAAACAATATTAACTTTGAACGTGGTTAACGAGGCCCGCGGATGGCTGAAATTAAATTTCAGGTCGCTAAAGTTTTCTAAAAAATTTCCGGCAAGCTGAGAGCCGGGGATGTTCTGCCGTGATGTTACATAGCTTATTGCATACAATAAAACCAAGCAAAAAATAAATGAAAAGATTGCATAGTGTAAGAAGTTTATCGTTATAAACGCGTGTAATAAACCGCTGCCAGCCATATGCGGAGTGATGGTAAAATCACAAATCATGCGTGCAATGCCAAAAAATTCACCAATTATCAATGTCCATAATGCACCCTTGGCGTTTACTTTTTTCGAGATGAGCCCGAATAGAAATACGATGGTTATCGGCGGGCTTAAATACGCCTGCACACTTTGCATATACAAATATATTTGTGTTGAAAGCAACCGCATTAATGGAACTGACAATATTGCCAACAATACTATAGCAAGTTTAGACAGCCTGCCAACCAACACTAATTTCGACTCGGAAGCATCGGGATTGGATGGTTTATAAATGTCATTGGTAAACAAGGCAGAGACCGCGTTAAATACACCGGCAAGCGATGACATGATCGCGGCAATAATTCCTGCAACAATAAATCCCTTTACTCCTGAAGGTAATATTTTACCCGTAAGAAGCATAGAATATGCCTCATCATCCCTTGCTTCGGGATATAACGCCGCGGCTATTAACCCGGGAAGCACCAGTACAAAAATCGGTGTCAATTTCAAAAACGCGGTAAGCAAAGTACCTCTCCGTGCATCGTCCACCGAACGGGCACCTAACAGGTTTTGTACTATATACTGGTCTGTGCACCAGTACCAGAACGCGAGAATCGGAGCACCAAAAATGATTCCTGTCCAAGGAAAATCAGGGTCATCTGCTGGTTTAAACATGTTAAAATAATGATCGGGCAGTTTTGCCCTGAGGGCTCCTAAACCGCCAACCTCGTGCAATGCAAAAGCGGTAAGCAATGCTGCACCCAACAACAAGAAAAAAGCATGGATAACATTCGTTTTCATAACCGCGGAGGCACCTCCGACAACGCTGTATAAACCGGTCAAAAAAACGATAATCATGGCGCTGGTGTAAATGTTCATATCAAAAAGTTTTGAAAAGAGCAAGCCGCCGGCAAAAAGGGTTACGGATAGTTTTGTAAAGAAATATATAAAAATTGATAGCCCGGTGAATATCCTTCGGCTGTTTCTATCGTACCGCATCTCCAGAAACTCCGGCATAGTCAAAACACCGGACTGTATGTAAGTGGGGGCAATCAACCATCCCAATATTACCAGAATAAACACTGCCATCAGTTCAAACTGTCCCACCGCCAATCCATGAACGGCTCCCGAACCTGCCAAACCGACAAAGTGCTCCCCGGATATATTGGTAGCAAATATAGATAACCCGATCACCATCCAGCTCATGCTTCTTCCCCCAAGGAAATACTCGACCGACGTGCGGTTTCCCCTGCGGAAATAGTAAAAACCTACACTCATTATTAAAATGAAGTAGGCAAATACGATGAAACTGTCAAAAATGGTGAAATTTATGGGCATTGTTACTTTGCTTTTTTGTCCTTATAGCATAAAAAATGCCAAAAAAAATGCCCGCCTTATACGCTGCTGTAAATTTCAATCCATCAATACCAAATAACGCGAATCTGCACGAGCGGACTAACCGAGATAAACGGCTTGAAGTTTTCCGGGAGCCCCGCCGAAAGCTTTCACCGCATGTTCCGGTTCGAATAAACTATTGTTAATTGCGCCCGACTGCATAATTTATTAAATATATCGCTCCATAATACTTAATATATTAAGCTATATGTTAAATCTTAGCCTTGCATCCATCGGTCAGGTACATTGCAGTTGAGTGCGTTTACTTACCTCAGTCATTTAACTGTAGAAAAAATTCTCTGCACCAATTGTCCCGCTATTCATTGTGCCATACATTTTATAAGCATGTTTCATTTTTAGCGATTTCACCTTTTTTCTTTTAAATTCAGCTGCAGGGCAGGTTTTGGCTCGTATCTGTTATCAATTTAATAAACACTACTTATTAATCTAATAAATAAGCGGGCACCAATTTTTATTTACCATTCCGTCATACTCGCTGCGCCCAGAGCAGCATAATTTCGGTAAAATTTGTTCTGTTATACGGTTTTTTATCCTGATTCTGCAAAACCGCAAGCGGGGAATGCATCTTGATGCTGTTAACTTGAGCTCTACATCAATGTGGGGTATTTATTCATCAGGAGGGTGACAGTAATGGTAAAATTTGAATCCATTCATGAACTATTTTCAAAACAGAGTCGGTCTTAGGATCGAGCGGGAAAGCGTAAAATCCGAAAATCTTCTACGGTACAACCAGTCCTAAAGAGCAACGCCTCCCAAGTGAGGTAAAGAGTCAACTTAAGCATTTTCTTCAATTTGGACTTTGCGGCTCAGTTCCCCTTTAGCGAAACTAATCATTACCCACATCTTCGCATTGAAGGATTATTTCTCTTGCGTCAAATGGCCGGAGATAATCTATCATTTTGCCTGCCCTAAAGGACAGGTCTGGACTGAAAAAACCCCTTAAAAGGGGCTCAAATACAGCATGCAAATGTAGTACGCATTATTTGTAGCAAATTGAGCACTATTTATAGTGCTTTCTCAGACCTGCCCTTCAAGGCAGGGAAAACAGTAGTGAATTTGCATAAAAACAAACAAATGCTCCAATAAAACGTTCTTAAAAGGTGTGGGTAATGAGTAGTTAGCGAAAAGGGGTGTTCGCCGCGGGGAAACTGGGGAATCGTTTTTAGGCAGTGCTAATGCCGCTACAACAAAGCAACCTCACCCCTATAGTCTCACACTCTTTCGCAACGAGAGTGAAGCTCCAAATCAAAATCCAGTCTTTAAGTTGACACAATTGCCCCAAAAATAGGTTTGCCTTCCTTTTAACAGGCAAGTATTCATTACCCAAACAACTTCACATTTTTCAAAATTCACTTCGGCAATTGGAGTTCCGTTTCTTTTTCCATGAGTAATTTCAGATGGTAAAACGCATCATTTTTTTATTATTTTAATAAATACCCTTTATTACTTTGATAAGTAATTAACACCCGGCAATTAATAAGTCTATTAATAATTTCGGCGGTGGAAAGTGCTATTTTTACTTTGGATTGCCAACTTAAACGATTACTCCGATTCCTGCCTGAAAATAGATACCCTGAAACTTTTTTGAGGGGGCAAAAGTTATACTTTTTACTGGTTTTCATCGTTTTGCCCTTCAGCCTATATAGTTAGAAGATAGTGGCATTATTCTTGTCTGCCTCTCAGATACTTATACCCTCATGTTACTTGGAGCACTTGTGAATATTAGAATTACATTATTAAGAAGGCTTGTGTTATTTGCCATTGTTTTGGGGCCGCTTACGGCTATCCGTGCCCAGGTGGCAACTCTGGAAGCAACGGTTGCCTTAAAAGAGGTTGATGCGGTAAAAATACCCTATCAGAACGGCTTTGCATTGCCCTCGTTTGAAAAACAAAACAGGCAAATTATCGACTTGAAAGGCACCTGGAAGAAACAGCGTTTCACCGCGAGTGATGCTATAACACTCTCGAAAAGAGATGCCACTGGTTATCAAAACCTGTTAAACGAGGCTGCGAACCGTCATTTGCCATCATACGACGATGCCGCCTGGCAGACAAAAACAATCCGGAAAATTTGTCAAGCTAATGTTTTACTCGGTTAACTATGTAGCCGATGTCTGGTTAAATGGAGTGTATCTCGGATACCATGAAGGCGGCTATACACCGTTTGCATTCGATGTCTCTTCTGCCCTTATTTATGGCGGGGAAAATAAACTAGTCGTTCGCGTTGATAATCCTGCATGGGGAACAAGAAACGATATTGTGCCCCATGTAAAATGCGACTGGTTTAATTACACGGGTATTATTCACGATGTGTATCTTGAAATATCTTCTCCCGTATCAGTCATCAGAACCAACGTAATCCCGGTGAACGCGAACGGGAAAATACAAACCACCGTCGTTGTTAACAACACTGCGGCATCCGATAATATTGTTGATGTTAATATCCAAGTATTTAAGGCAGACATTAATAGCGGAAATATCATAGCCGAAAAAGCCTCTGAATTAACCGGAAGCCAGGCAGTCATAACAGGTTTATCACAGACTGCACTAGCCATCCTGCCGGATTCCATAAAAGTATGGCGAACTGATTTAACCATTGTTAATCCTGATTTGTGGTCACCGAAAAACCCAAATTTATATATCATGAAAGTGACCATAAAAGAAAATGGCGCAATAATTGATGAATACTATACGCAGTTTGGTATCCGCACGGTTAAAACGCTCGTGGATAAAGTTTACCTTAACGACAAAGCAGTTTTCTTTACCGGTATTGCCCGGCACGAAGACCATCCCGACTACGGACGGAGTATGCCGCTTGACAAAATTTACGAAGATATGGTAACCATTAAAAGCCTTAATGTTAATATGCTTCGGACAGCACACTATCCGAATCACCTGTACACGTACTTATTAGCCGACAGGCTTGGGATTGCTATTGTTGAAGAAGTCCCTGTTTGGTGGTTTGATACTGCAATATCGTGGGTAATACAAAACAGTTCACGCCATATTACAGAACAGATGTTTAAAGAGATGGTATTTAAAGATTACAACCGCCCTTCAGTTCTACTATGGAGTACCTGTAACGAGTGCCTTGATACCACGAACAGAAAAACATATATTACCAAAGTCCATCAGGATCTCGATTTCAATTATCCTGACGGCCGGTTAATTACAGAATCTGCTGCTGCAGACAGACCGGGTCCGTTTGACCCCACTCAGACGGCATGCGATGTTGCAGGATGGACTATGTATTTTGGCATTTTCCATGGCGGAACATACTATGAAGGAACAAGATTGTTTTTGAACAACGCTAACTATTACCACCCGGAAAAACCGGTTCTCGATACCGAATTCGGCTATTGGTCAGGAGAAATGAATATACCGGCAGGCCAGGCTAATCAGGTTACCGTTTTTAACGAAACCTTTAAAGCCTTTACATACCGGGCTTCCGTCATTAAACCCGATGGTCAATACAGGGATGGCGGATATTTAATGGGCGTAACCTGGTGGTGCGTCTTCGATTGGTACTCTTCTCAGCATCCGGACGGCTATCAGTCAATGGGTATCATTAAAATGAAAAGAGATTCGCTGAAACAAGTTGCTACAGTATTAAAAAATGCTTATGCACCATATTACAACGTAGGCGGCACAGTTGTAACTTCGGTCGATGAAAACAGAAATACTATTCCGGATTATTTTGCAATTGAACAGAACTATCCGAATCCGTTCAACCCGGAAACAAAAATTTCGTTCCAACTGCCTGAAAAACAATTTGTAACCATAAAAGTATATAATTTACTCGGAAAAGAAATTGCAAGCCTTGTTAACGGATACAAAGAAGCCGGAAAACACGAAGTAACTTTTAATGCTGAAAAATTGCAGCTCGCGAGCGGCTTGTACTTTTACCGTGCAGAATCAGGCAAGATATCAACCGTTCGTAAAATGATCTTTCTGAAATAAACGCGGCCGGATCATCTGCACAGTATTATTGAATGAACCGGATCATGAGCAAACAAGAAATGTATCACTTATACATCTAAATAAATCATCGGGCAAGGGATCATGTATATGGTTTGCGTAGCCCGTTACTTAATTCACAAAATATAAAGGAAGTGTTATGAAAAAACACAACTACTTTATTCTGTTCTTATTGGCACTTTTTCCACTATCTGCATTACTCGCGGATGCACACATGGGATTGAACGCAGGTAATGAAAGAACCAATAGTGGCAGAGAAACTCAATCCGTTACAGAAAACGGCACAGCGCTTATTTTTAACGGTATGGAATTAGCAAGCAACCTCAGTCATTGGGCATGGGGTGGTTCATCATTTGCTCTCGAAGTGGGTGCGGGCAACATTGCCGGACGCAACGCCATGAAATGGGTTCAGGGCGATGAATGGGGCAGCGGCTGGACCGGTGTTGGCGTAACCGCCCTTCCGGTATTTAATCTTGCTGCTACCTGGCAAACAGATACCGCGACCATCACTTTAAAAGTTGATGCCGGCGTTGATACTCTTAGAATTCAATACGAAGGCGGCGGCGGAAAAGTTGGAACAAAATTTAAACCAATTGCAGATGGTGCATGGCATACATACAAATTCCCTTTGCGCCAAATGGTTTATCAGGACAACACCTCAGGCTTTGATTCTTCGAACATAAACGTCGTTGGTATCATGTCAAATGCCAACTCAATTACCGGTAAAGTAATCTATATTACCGACTGGTGGACAGGCCACCCTGCAATTACCTTTCCTGCTATTGTTTTTAACGGTATTGCAGTTCCTGCCAGACTTACACAATTCACTTGGGGTCAATCAACACTTGGTGTTGAAGTCGGCGCCGGTGTTGTAGCAAACAGCAATGCCTTAAAATGGGTACAGGGCAACGAATGGAACAATGGCTGGACCGGAATGGGTTTTAATGTTAGCCCGGGTTATGATTTAGGCGGCGCTTGGCCAGTTGATAGTGTGACATTCAAACTTAAGTGCGATACTGGTGTTGACACACTAAGAATACAGTTTGAAAGTGGTGCTGGAAAAGTCGGTAAAAAGTTCAAACCGATCGCTGATGGTGCATGGCATACATATACAATTCCCTTAAAGGATATGGTTCCTCAGGACAATACCACCGGTTTCGATTCTTCGAACGTTACAGTTATTGGTTTGATGGCAGAAGCAACGGGAATTGCCGGAAAAGTTATTTACATCACCGATTGGTGGACAGGGCATCCGGTATTTGATGTTATTCCTCCGAATGCACCAACAGGTATTACACCGTTTACCGGAACATTCCAAAACGTGGTAACCTGGGCTGATGTACCGGGTGAAGTTGGTGAAAAATATGACATCTATTACAGCTTAAATCCTATTACCGATGTTAAGGCTCCGGGTGTTGAAGTTGTAAAACTTGGTGTTGCTGAAAACCTTCAACTTTTCGAGCATTTACTCTTTTCTCCGGCAACCAATCTAAATACAGTCTATTATTATGCTGTTACTTGTTCCGATGCAGCCGGAAACACCAGTGCTCCTGGTGCAAATACTACCGCGTTAACGAATACCGCGAAAGGTGTTCCCTCGTTCTCGCTTAATCCCCCGACAAGCTTTGTTGCCGACGGTGCTTTAACTGAATGGGCAGGAATCACCCCGATTATTATGAAACCCTCTGACGGCTCAGGCCATATTGTAGCAAACACTGCTGTTAGCGGCGACGCTGATCTTACCGTAAAAGCATATCTCGCGATGGATCAACAATATATGTATGTTGCTTTTGACATTGATGATGATGTTGTTGCATTTACCCAAACACAGACCTCTTATTTGAATGACTGCGCTGATTTGTATGTTGGTCTGTACAACTGGCATGGCATGCCTCATACCAGTTATCAGAGAGGCGCTTCACCGGATTATCATTTCCGCTTTGCAAAAGATCGTTTATTCCTGGATGGCGGTGCTGATAGCATACTTGCTCCGGGAGCAAATTATTACTGGGAAGAAAAGTCAAGCCCCGGTTATATTGTTGAGGCTAAGATTCCATTTGCTACATTGGCTACCAAGATGAAAGACAGCTTATTTGTTCCGGAAGACGGCAAAAGGCTTCCTTTAGATTTTGGTATTAATGATGCGGATGCTACAGGTTCAAGAGAAGGTATCATGACCTATTCTCCGTATAACGAAGATCAGTCATGGAATAATGTTTCCCGTTGGTTATACAACTGGGTTGGCACTAGATGGTTTACCGTTGGCGTTGAAGATGTAAAAGCTAATGATATATCTTATGCACTCTCACAGAACTATCCTAACCCGTTCAACCCTGCTACCAAAATTAACTACTCGGTTAAACAAGCAGGACATGTTAGCATGAAAATTTATGACATCATGGGCCGTGAAGTTGCTACGTTAATTAACGAAGTGCAAACTGCAGGTAACCATACGGTTAATTTTAATGCTGCCCGTTTAAGCAGCGGTGTTTATTTCTATACCGTTGTGAGCGGCTCTTTCAAAGAAACAAAAAAAATGGTTCTCCTCCGGTAATTCCTCAGGAAAAACTTTTTATACAAGGTGCCCATCTGGGCACCTTTTTTTATAACTACTCAGCTCACATCAATACAAATTTCCATCACCTAACCTCAGACTTTAGTCTGAGGAAACAGACCTCGTCAGACCACAGGCTTTCCCCAAAGGGGTGGATGCCAAGCCACTGGAGATTGATTTGAAATTATAAAGCGAAATTTAGTGGCTAAAGCCTGATGTTTGTTGGTTATTTAAACCTCAGACTAAAGTCTGAGGTTAAGTGATAAAAACTTCGCTGTACTTCTTTAGTTGCTAATTTTTGTTAAACGCCTAAACTCGGCTTAATTTTATATAAACTGAAAATTACCTTTTTTTGCCAATTGCAAATACAGGGCTTAATTTTTGGTAAGCATCTAACCTCAAAAATGCAGGGCATTCTCAAACACTTACGCGGATTTCTGGTTTTACCGGTATACTCTTCCATACCGGAGGTGTTCAAATTTTTGAATCGATAACCAAAAATTTTAATACCAACTTACCGTTTAACCTTTTTACAAAGCTGTTTTATCCGCCTCGCTCTTCAGGTTAACTAACGTAAGAATACCCCGTTTTTTTTATGCTCTGCCCTCCTGCCAAAATCTGTTCACACGGTAACATATTGCAGTATAAGCTTTTAACACTTGTTTTACACATATTGAACAAAGTATTACTTTGGCAAAACCACAGCCATGAGGCGGGAAACTCATGCAAAAATCAGTAAGAACCCTACAGGAATAGCAAACAACATGCTTATTTTTTCAATGGCACATGCTTTGCCTACAGACAATAAATACCATCATAAAACGGAAAACCATCTATGAAAAAAATCGTGTTGTTATTACTTCTTCCTTACGTGTTGTTGGCTCAGTATATCTCCGATGGTGCAGCGGAAAAATACTATGAAAATTCATCTTTGCACTTCAACAGCAATTATCTTAATCCCTATGGCATTTCGGGATTTACCAAAGTTGCAAAAGGGTTGATACAAGACCCGCTTATGAAACTGCAGGTTAACCCCGCCTTTATTCCCGGCTTAGACAGTATGGGTGCGTTTATCTATTTTGATTTCCGCGGGGATAAAACAAAATCGGAATACGTTGAGGATTATACCATTATGCCTGTCTATACAATGTTTTCATCATATATCCCGCCGTATTACCCCAGCAGTATCTATGAACCGAGGACAGAACCCGAGCCGCTTTTTTCAATTGGCACATACTTTAAACCGCTTAAAGGTGTCGCGGATAATCTTGTTATGGGAGTCACCTATCAAATGATACAGGGCGATGAGGCTTATTATGCACTAAGGAACCCGGTGTTTTACCGGGCAATGTACAACGATGCATTTGGTAATAAAGTGGTGGCAGATGACATGATGCCCACGGTTGACCGGCAATCGGGTAAAAACGAGATGGGATACGAAGCACATCTCTACTCACTCTATGCCGGATATCAACTTAACCCGGATATTGCCATTGGTTTAACCTTCAGCGGCGTTCAGCAGGACCGCAACGGTGCTTACGGAAACGCGAGCAGGAGTGAATTTGGCACCGTAAATGAATATCCTTATGCTTATAGTGACTTTGATGAACGTAAGATGGAATACCATCACACAGACATCAGCGCGGGCGTATTGTATCAGCCCAAACAGGCAGTTATGCTGGGTATTAAAGCCGGGTTTCTTAATGGTGTATCGGAGCAATCTTTTACAAAAGAGAATACAGGCTATAACCAATACCACATACCGGAGGTTGATACCCATTGGAATTACTATGCATCGCTTTCCCATTCACAACAGAACTGGAAACATGACGGCAGCAGCTTTTATGGCGGATGCAACTTCGAAATAGCAATCCCGGATAACCGCACGATAAGCGGCTACTACGAGTACCGTGATACAAAAGAGGATATCACAAACAACACCGCCATTTTGGATTCAATGTATTCAACATACCGGAGCACATATTATTATAATACAATGCAATGGTACACTTCTAAAAGCAGGTCTTTAACTACCGACATCCGTAACGCAACGGGCGAAAAGAAAAACAAACAGCACGAAGCAATGATCTCCATGCGGTGGGTTGTTTCTGATGCAACTAACATCTCGCTCGGTTTCAGATATTTTTCACTGAACAGCAGCATCCGCACCACGGAGCCGGTGCTGTCTAACCGCTCCTCAAGCTGGCAGTATAGCAGCAATCAGGTATCAGGAAATCAAAGCAGCCAATACGCGGTGAAAGAGGATAAAACATTACTCTGGAATTATGATATCAAAGAGTGGACACTGAGCATCCCGCTGTTATTTGAACAGCGGTTTAGCAGCTTTCTCAGTTGTATGGTTGGCGTTACCCGCGAAATCAGCAGCAAGAAAATCGAGGAACAGTCCCTTGCCGTTTTCAAAAGCCGAGTGCGAACAGAGAACGGGCAGACCAATACTGAAACAAATTTTGGTGAACGTTATACAGAGCCGACGGAAAAGACGACAAAAAAAGTTTTTGATATATTCTACGGGATGAATATTAATATGGGTAAAGATGTTAAGGTTACTCTGCTGCTTAACCCGGAATCCGACCCGATTCTTCGCGTGGCACAATGGAGTTTGGGTTGTTCCGTTAAACTCTAGCATGAATGCCGCAAGACAGCATTCTTCAGGCTATTAAAAATCTATCCATCAAGACGATACCGGGCAGAAGGCATTAATTTGCTTTCTGCCTTTCGTCTTCTTTGCATTTAACCAGAAGGATGTTAATTTGTATTTTTATTTGTCTTTTAGTTCAAAGTCCTGCGCTAAGCAGGGAACCATTATCACTTTATGTTTAACAAGCTAATTAATTCTTGAAGCGCTATTTTTACCGGCATTACTTTCGCAATAAAACCATTCTGGCCTTCTGTACATTGGCCACCCTTACCGTATTAATAAGTTCGGTGCCGGGATACCATTTTATTAAAAGTTTATACTTGGACGAAGTTACCAACCGTACCGGACTGCTAGTGCGGATATATTCATCTGCAGCCGACAGCAGTTTTACCGGATTGTTGCAGCTCGGAGCACCAACCTTGGCTACCCGTACTTTTTTTTTACAACAATTATACAACACTGGTGCAAATGCCCGTACCGATGTATTCGTTTTTGACAGCACGTATAAAATGCTTATCAGCACAGCTGATAAAGATGCGTATGATAAACCGGCGGAAAGTATGCTGCTCTATAGATCTGAACTAACCCAGCTGCATACGGATTCGGTATTTGTATCAATTCCCTTCAAAGGCTTCGATAAACAATGGTATTTATGGGGGATAAAACGGCTGCCAACAGGCGAATACTTTGCACTGAAGGAAAGCGCCGAGCGCCTTGCGCGGGTTGAATCGTTTGCACAAGTTTTTTGGCTTATTGGTCTTGCGGCGGTTTTTACAGCTTTGTTTATGGCACTTTTACTTTCACGCTCGGTAACGCAGCCTGTAGATAAACTTGTCCGGTATAGCGAAGAAATCGGGAAAAGAGTTTTCACTACTAGCTCACCCGGGGGCTTGCATGGCGAACTTGGCATTCTTGCCAAAGCAATGGCTAATATGAATAATGAACTCGCCGGGCATCAAAAAGAGCGGGAGAACATGCTCGCGCAGATTGCACATGAAATCCGCAATCCCTTGGGCGGAATAGAATTAATGGCGGGACTGATAAAAGAGGATCTATCACGGGTTGGGAGCAATTCAACCTATCCGGAAAGAATTTTAAAAGAAGTTGCCGGATTGAAAGAACTCATTACAGCATTTCTGCAATTCAGTAAACCCAAACCGGCACAGCCGGTAAATGTGCAGGTAAACAATATTTTTTTTCAGCTGCATGAGATACTATTTGCCGAAACACAAACCCGTAATATCCGGTTTACTTATAGTGAAACAACGGCAACAATAGTATTTGATGAAGAGCACCTAAAGATGATATTATTAAACCTGTGTATTAACAGTTTTCAATCGGTTGAGCATGGTGGAAATGTTGAGGTCAACTTTTTTACAGGTGGCGGATACTGGAAGTTAACGGTCAGTGACAATGGAAAGGGGTTTGCACCCGAAGATGCTGAAAATTTGTTCAAGCCTTTTTTTAGCACCAAGAAAGACGGCATGGGAATCGGCCTTGCAATAACAAAAAACCTCGTACTGGAAAACAATGCGGAAATTACAGCAGCAAACAACCCTGCAGGCGGCTGTACCTTTTGCATAGAAAAAAGGATAGTGCATGCAACATGAAATGGTATTGGTAATTGAAGATAACGACACGATGCGCATTGGCATCGAAGAAAGCTTAGTCCGTTCGGGTTATATTGTGCAAGCCTTCGCAGCGGCTCCGGCCGCATTTGCCTTTTGCAAAACAAACACTGTTGCCGCTGCCATAATCGATTTAAAAATGGAGCCGGTAAACGGACTTGATGCGCTCAAAGAATTACGGGCCATGCAGCCGTCATTAGAGGCAATCATGATTTCAGCCTATGGAACAGTTGAAGATGCGGTTACTGCCATGCAGCTTGGAGCATCCGATTTTTTAACAAAGCCATTCTCTCCTGAAGAACTGCGGTTCAGGGTTAAACGGATTTTCGAGAACATAACAGCAAAGCGTAAGCTCGAAATCCTGACAGAACAGAATCAACTCCTGCGCGAGCAGATACAAGAGCCCAATAGTGAAATAATCGGCAATTCAGAAAAAATGCAGAATGTCTTCCGCCTTATTAATCAGGTTGCCGAATCCAACAGCAATGTTCTTATAACAGGTGAAAGTGGCACCGGTAAAGAACTTGTTGCAAAAGCTTTGCATAATAAAAGCACCCGGAGCAGCATGCCCTTTATTAAAATAAATTGCGGGGTTCTTAACGAAAACCTGCTGGAAAGTGAACTGTTCGGCCATGAAAAAGGTGCATTCACGGGTGCGGTAAAACAAAAGAAAGGCCGATTTGAACTCGCGGAAAAAGGCACATTGTTCCTTGATGAAATAGGTGATGTATCGCCGGGAATGCAGTTAAAGCTGCTGCGTGTATTGCAGGAGCGTGAATTTGAGCGTGTCGGCGGGGAACAAACCATCGCCACTGATGTCAGAATCCTTGCTGCAACAAACAAAGATATTCCAAAACTTATCCGGGAAAGCAAATTCCGCGAGGACCTGTACTACCGGCTGAATGTTATTCCCCTCAGCTTACCCGCGCTCAGAGAGCGCAGCGAAGATATTCCCCTGCTAGCAAATCATTTTCTTGCACAGCAGGCTGCAAAAAACAGGGGTGCGGCCCGCTCTATCAGCCCCGACGGAATGATTGCTTTACAACAATATCGCTGGCCCGGCAATATCCGTGAACTGGAGAATCTGATAGAACGGCTATTTGTTATTACCACCGAGGAAATCATAAATCTCGAAATAATCAGCAGACACCTTTTCAGTCACTCTGAAGTTGAGCAAAATACAGAGTTGCTCCCGCTGGAGGATGCTGTTAACCGTTTTGAAAAATCACTGATTGAAAAGGCATTACAAAAATCAGATGGTGTAAAAAACCGGGCTGCGAAAATTCTTGGTGTCAGTCCAAGCAATTTATTCTATAAACTTGAAAAGCACGGTTTATTATGAATACTGCATACACGAACAAACCGTGCCTCTTTTTTTTCATGCTGTTTGCTTTCATTAGCACAACGCTGGCTCAGTACAAGCTGCCATCGGAAGAACCGTATGATAATCTTCTTGCTCAAATGGCTGCAAAGCAGAAGTCATTGGATTCGTTAAGCAGCATATACTCTGGCCGGATTGAAGCTCTGGAGGTTTTGAAGAGAAGCAGCAATAGGGATGAACCCCGTGTATTGCAGTTTACCGCTTCGGTACTTTCTTTGTCAAACGAAATAAACAGCCTGCGTGGCGAAGTGAAAAAAGTTCAAGAAAAGTTATTGCCGGTCAAGGAAAAATTAAAAGAGGAGTACGGCGAAATAATTTCAGCTTTACAGAGTGAGCGTAAACAAAACAAATCACCCTCGCGAACCGGACAGATTGATGAACAACTTCTTTATTATCTTACACGGAAACTGTCGTTAGCATCCCCTGAACTGAAATTTAGTTTTGACCCGGCAAAACTAGCGGCTTCGGATTTATCCAAAATAAGCAACCCTGCGCAAAAGCAATTGTATGTGGAAAGGTTCCGGAGTGCTTACAACGAAGTTGAAAGTTTATTGACGAGTATAAGCGAGACCGCCGGCGAATTACAGCGCATTATAAAACTACAAAAAAAATCAAAACATTTTATGGAGGAGAAAGAATTCATTTCCTCTATGAATTTTCGAAAAGGCAGCACCCCTGCTTTAAATGACAAATATGCAAACAGCAGCACGGGTACATTCGGAGACGTAACCCCGCGCTTATCAAATAACATGGACGTTTATCAGGGCATGCTTACGCAGCTTTCATTTCTCCCTGAAGTCAATACATTTATAAGAGATAGTAAAAATTCGCGGACGAAGGAAAAAAATACCGGATTGCAGAATTATCTGAATACCTTAAAAGAACTGCAAAGCGGGTTACAGGAATTTCAACAGCTTGTCGGTGAAAAGCTGGATACAATACAATGACCGCGGGCAGAGTCTGTTGCAAATTATTAACCGTGCTCATATCGACTTTACTGTTTAGTATTTCATGCCTTTATGCACAAGTTTCTTGGGAAGTCTCCTGTGACACTGGGATAAGAAGTAAACAACCAACTGAAGATGATGGAATTATTTATCAAGCCAATCTGGACGGGCATGGTAAGTACAACTACACGTTTGGCGATATGCAAAGTACTATTCATCTCCGGCTTCGCCCCGAATTTAATGATCTTAACCGTAACTTGCGTGCTTTCCGGTACCGTGTTGCTGCCGAATTTGGGCAAAGCTGGGAGAACGTTTCAGCAGGATTGCTGATGTATTCACAAAGGAATTCATTGTTTGCAGACTATAGCACGATAAAAAACGATGTCCTCTTTTTCCGGATGCCCATTGAACTTTTCCCCGAAGAAACTCTCTCATGGAAGATTGTTCCGGGGTATGCCTCGCAGTCAATTAAAATAAGGGACTTGAAAGAAACCGAAACGGTTTATCTTGATGCAGCTATGGCTTATACAGTTTTACCTGAATTGCAATGGACGGTAAGCGGTTACTGCGAAAAATTTCTCGTGCGTGCAAGTAATCAAAATTTCGGTTCGGGAATTGCTAACGAAAATAGCGGTTACCGTTACGGAGTTCATACAGGAATGGACTATAGCGATGGATTTATGGCTGGCGTTGATTACCGGTTATTGCTGCATAATTCGGATATTACGAAACCGGTTTCTGTTGAAAACAGCCTGCATTTATTTTTTGGGGCAATGGCAACTGAAAATATTTCCATTTTACTCTTATATGATATTTCACGTACTAATTTCCGTTTGCATCATGGTTCTAATGAAGCCTTGTTATATATACCATTCGAAAAAGAAAACAGGATATATGTGAAAACCGGATTTGATATTACCGATAGTATTGAACTATACCTGAGCTACGGGTACCGCAAGGACAACACCACTTTTGACCGGACGGTTTTTGACGGGACAAGTTGTGTTGTCGGGTTTACCTTTTCATCAGATTAACAATCATACAGCTGCCGGGAAAAAATCAATCACCAGTCACTTAATTTTTTTTATGGTTTGCAAGCAGACTAATTGCACAGCCAATAATATTATCCGGGTAAATGCATTTTTACTTTGAAAGATTGAGTACATTACATAACTCATCCGCACTAACTTACGGCGCCCGGCAATACATAATACATCATCGAAACCTCAAATCCATGTATAGGGTCTAGACCCTATACCTGCAAAAAAATGGGGTCTGCACTCTATTTACCTGCATTTGTTTATATGTATATCTTGCCCATGATTGATTTACATCATTCGACAGGATACGGGTTATCGAGGCGTACGTGTAACTTTTCTTTTTAAAATACTATATTTCTAATCATTTATGGAGTAGGCTATGAGAGGTATTGTTCCTTTCTATTCGCGATGGTGTCTTCTATTATTCGTTGTTTTGGGTAATAGCTTAACACTGGCACAATGGTCAAGTGACCCCACGGTGAATACACCGGTAGTGGTCGTAGGTAATAATCAAAGTCAAATTCGGCAAATCACGATAATACCACAATAACATTAGCCTCAGACGGGCATGGCGGTGTAGTTGTTACATGGGCTGACACGAGAAACGCAAGTTTTGATATCTACGCGCAAAGAGTTGATTCTACTGGCAATAAAGTTTGGGGTGCCAGCGGATTGAATGTTTGTAATAATAGCAATTTTCAGGCATTCCCTGCAATATGCTCAACAGATGACGGCGTTATCATTTCATGGACCGACCAAAGAAATGGTGGTGCAAACAGCCGCGAAATGGCAATTTTCGCACAAAAGCTTGATATTAACGGCAATGCACAATGGACTGCAAACGGGGTGCAGGTTATTGACCTACCGCAGAGCCAAAACAATACTAAAATTGTTCATGATGGCGCAAACGGAGCCCTTGTGGCAATGAATGATGAGAGTAACTCTTATCCAAATCGTGTAACTATTCAAAAACTGAATGCTTCCGGCGCCCCGCAATGGGGTACAAATGGCGTACAGGTTACCACTTCAACCGGTTTCACCCAATATCTAAACAATGTTTGTACAGACGGTAACGGTGGAATGATTGTAACGTGGAATGATCAGCGCAACAGTTTTAATCCCGATTTTTATACACAGCGAATTTCATCTGCCGGAACAAAGCTATGGGGCAATTCCGGTGTGCACATTTCCTCCGGAACCGGGTTTACCGATGTATGTTCGGTAACACCTGATGGAGCCTCCGGGGCGTATTTTGCCTTTTACAAATCATCACCAAGTTACACCGTTTTTGCCCAGCATGTCAGCAGTGCAGGTGCGCTAAGTTACAGTGGCACCGGAGCGACAATTATCAGTACCGCCAACATCCTTTCGCAGGTAAAGGTAACAGGTACAACCGAAGGCAATGCCATTATTTCATGGATAAACAATACTGCAAAAATCGTCTATGCACAAAAAATAGACTCAACCTGTGCAGCTCTCTGGACTGCAAATGGTATCGGTGTTGCTACCGCAACCGGTGAGAAAACCTCTTATTGCGAGGCGGTAACTGATGGCGGCGGCG
>JACPGF010000347.1:7641-8246 GCA_016182615.1 Ignavibacteriales bacterium | reverse complement strand
TTGCACTGCTTCTAATTGCCGGTGTTTTCTCCGGGGGGTATTCCGGTTATAAATACCGGAACAGAAATCAAATGCTGATGACAATGGAAAAAATTGTTGCCGAAAGGACAAGAAAGTTAATTGAATCGCAGAATGAACTGCAGAGCATTAACGAAAAACTGGAAGAGCGTGTCGAAGAGCGTACTTTTGAAGTAGAGCGCGCTAATCGAATGCTGCTTGAAGAGATAAGTATTAAAGAGGAAATTACCAGAAAACTTGAAGAAAGCCGTGAAAATCTCTCAAAGGCACAGGCTATGGCTAATTTAGGTAGTTGGCAGTTTGATTTTGCTACTGGGCTTATTACACGGTCGGATCAGGTTATAAAAATTTTTAATAAGGAAATCAGTACACCCACAATTAGTATCACCGACTTTATCAAACGTTTTTTACAGGAATCGGATGCAGGTAAAATCTATGAATGGTTCAGGATGGTGAAAAGTGGTATCCCACTTGAACCAATAGTGATAAAGGTTAATTTATCGGGAGGGATTATCAAATATTTACATGTTGAGGGAGTACCAAAAGTTGATCAAGAAACCGGCAGCCTTTTGGGTGTAGTTGGAGTT
>JACPGF010000347.1:0-7612 GCA_016182615.1 Ignavibacteriales bacterium | reverse complement strand
TGCAGGATGTGACAGAAAGGAGATTGACCGCGCTTGAACTTGAAAAAATTAACAGGGAATTAAAACTCAGTAATGCAAATAAAGATAAATTTTTCTCAATCATTTCGCATGATTTGAGAAGCCCTTTCCAGTCGCTTTTAGGATTCACCAATTTACTGGATGAACAGTTTGATGAGATTGACCGGTCTGAATCGAAAATTTTTATCGAAAATATTAAAAGCACAACAATTAGACTGTATCAAATGTTGGAAGACCTGCTATCTTGGAGCAGAATACAAATGGGGAGTTATAATCCCAAGATTACCGGTCTCAATCTACATACCGTTACTGCCGATGTTATCTATTTAATGAAACCAAACGCGGAAAGAAAACACATTGAAATCGGTAATAAAATTACAGATACGCTAATGGTACTTGGGGATGAGAGCATGCTCAAATCAATTATGCAAAATTTAATTTCTAATGCTGTCAAGTTTACTCCAAACAGGGGAACCGTTTTTATTGAAGCGTCTGTTGAGGATGATTTTATTTCTGTTATAATTTCTGATAGCGGTATTGGAATGGATGCAGAAAAGGTTAGTACGCTTTTTGAGCTCGACAAAGTTATTTCCTCCGAAGGAACCGATGGAGAAAAGGGAAGCGGGCTAGGTTTGATACTAACGAATGAAATGGTGGTAAAACAGGGTGGACAAATAACCGTGAACAGTGAACCCGGCAAAGGCACAAAAATCTGCTTTACACTACTAAAATATTCCGGCAGCTAAGTTTTGGTAACTATTCAGTTCATATCTATAATATTTTCGATCTCCTAACCCCAGCCTCATTAGTCTGAGGAATACCAACCCGTCTAACCACTTGCTTTCTCTAAAGTGGCGGATGCCAAGCCGCAAAAAGTTAGTTTGAAATTATGAAGTATATTTGATTAGCTTGGATCCACCATTTGGCGAAACCTGATGTTTGTTAGTTACTTAAAATTCTGACAGAAGATGTTATTTTTAATCCCGAAAAGTAACTTCACCTAAAATCCCTCAATTTTTTAAAAGATCGCTTATAAACCCTCCAATACGTGAAACCCGGAATTCCAGAGGTTTTTTTTTGATTATTTTGAAAAATACAAGCACGAAACCAGATAAAAACAAGATAATGCAAAAAACCATTCTCGCAATACCTAATAAATGCTTAATTTTGTAGCCTGGTTTTTACATTCCGGGGCACGCAGTTTAGTATTGTTATAGTTTTGTTCTTGAGAAAGGTTATAGCGCTTAATGGAATGGTTATTGCTTATAGCATGGTTATCAATAATTAATGGTGGCCTTGGCGGACAGTATATATTAAATTGGATGGGAAACCAGCCTCGGTTTATTGGTGACAAACAAATCGGTATCTCGCCCGGTGTTATGACCTGGTGGCGTGAGATTTCTAAATTCGCATGGGCGTTTGTGGCTGTTACTGTTGAAATTGCCAGAGGGCGCGAACTGAAATACTACTGGCCCGGGTATCTGTCAATGATGACAATTGTAATATGCGGGTTTACCGGGGTAATTGAAAACATCGGGTTTTTCTATCTACCGAGATATTATTCACCACATATCTATGCACCGTATGTAAATATCTATCTGGCATTTCTGCCGTTTTTAGGTAAGTTAATGTTTAATGCATCTATCAGAAAAGAACATTGGTTTGGAATTGGATTAGTTGTCTTAGGTCTGGGTTTCCCTCATCTCCCACGCTATTTTGGCGCTACTCCTGATCCGAATGCGGTACTCGATTTTTCGGCATTGACATGGATATTAATTATCAATGCATGCCTCTGCTCGCAGCAACTTCTCAATAATAAAACTGTTCAAACAGTTAAACCAGGTGTTGGGCCTAATGCATTGGTACTATGGCGCGAAATATGGAAATTAGTGTTTATCTCAGGAGCACTGATATTATTCCCTCTTCTCAGCTCTGCTTTAGATATAAATTTGCCTTCCAAAGTTGAGGCAAAAGAATTTGAGATAAGAGTACTACAAAAACTGGATGACCCCCATAAATCATTCTTGCTTACCAAATATACTAAAACCGGCAGCGATTATGTTATTAATTCCGGACTATCAAACACTGAAAAAGAAACAATAAAAGAGACAATTGCAAAAACTGAATACAGCCGTTTCTTTGCTTTATTTGAAGGAAGTATTATGCCGGAAAATTGGCTGCCAATTCTTTTTGTAGTTGCCGCAGGTTTAACAGGATATATTTACAGTTTCGGCTTTTTTAAACTGTCTAAGTTTCCGGCTCATTTTTGGGTGCCCTACACAAATGTATATCTTGCATTACTGCCATTTATCATGTTCCTTTTCGGAAAAGATGTTACCTGGTGGCAAGTTGGCGGTGCTGTTATAACAACAGCAGGTTTGATGGTTGGTGTATCAGATTACAGTAAGAACAAAGTTGAAGAAATAGAGAAAAAATATAAAGAGTAATTGACGATAATTATACAAAAAGCCCCTCTTTCCGGAAAAAGAGGGGCTTTTTTTATTTAAACACCGCAAAAATATACATATTCCGTTTTTTTTATTTTGATAAAAGACTGGAAATGTTTAATTTGAACATCATACATCATACATCATAGCTAATACATCTAATTATAGGAAAGAAAATGAAAGTTGTAACGTTTGGCGAAATAATGTTGCGCTTATCCACTCCGGGCTTCTCAAGGTTTATCCAATCCAAGGCGTTTGATGCCGAGTACGGCGGGGGAGAGGCAAATGTTGCTGTGTCTCTCGCGAATTACGGGTTGGATGCCTATTTTTTATCAAAACTACCGAAACATGAGATCGGGCAGTGTGCCGTTAACGCCCTCCGTTCGTTTGGAGTAAGAACCGATTATATTGTTAGAGGCGGTGAAAGAATTGGAATATACTTTCTGGAAACCGGTGCAAGCCAGCGGGCTTCAAAAGTAATTTATGACAGGGCGAATTCAGCCGTTCAGTCTTTGAGTGTTAGTGAAGTTGATTGGGATGCGGTATTTAAGGATTGTGACTGGTTTCATTGGACGGGAATAACTCCTGCTTTAGGTACAAAATCTCAGGAGTGTTTAATTGCCGCGTGCAAAGCCGCAAGAGCAGCAAGTGTAACTATTAGTGCTGACCTGAATTATCGTGCTAAACTCTGGTCAACGAAAGAGGCTCAGGATGTTATGGTTCCACTGATGGAATACGTTGATGTTTGTATTGCAAACGAAGAAGATGCGGAGAAGAGTCTTGGATTTAAAGCCTCTGCGACAAATATTGACCACGCTGAACTTGATGAAGCCGGTTATGCTGCGCTTTGCATAGAACTTAAGAAAAAATTTGGATTTAAAGCAGTTGCTATAACGCTTCGTGAAAGCTTTTCAGCTTCTAGGAACGGCTGGAGTGCAATAATGGCAGATGAAAAAGACTGCGTCATTCCCCATCGTTCTAAACGGTATGACATACAGATTGTTGACCGTGTCGGCGGTGGAGACTCGTTCGCGGGTGGATTGATTTATGGTTTACTTAAAAAAGACAATACTAAAGAGGCTTTGGAATTTGCAGTTGCTGCCTCATGCCTAAAACAAACTATTTCCGGCGATTTTAACCTTGTCTCAAAGGATGAGGTTGAAAAGTTAGCAAAAGGAAGCGGTTCCGGCAGGGTGGAACGGTAAAAATTTTTAATTTTCTCATGTATCTAATGTTTCCAAGTAATAATACAAGGAAACTCGCTTAGCTCAATTGCCCGGGATTGTGCACCCGGGCAATGTTTTTTGTGTTAAAAATAACATTTTAAGGAGTACTTATGGTTCGTGTTCTTCGTTTATTTATGTTGGTTACCATACTTTGCCTAACCGTGCAGGCCCAGTTAATTAAAAGTGAAAAGTACGAAAAGTACCGTCCCCTCTATAATGCATTTATCGATGTTCCTTATCAGACTTATGACACACAAACGGTAAAACTTGATATCTATCAGCCTAAAAAAGACGGTTTGCATCCGATGATGATGTGGTTTCATGGCGGCGGCTGGAGAAAAGGTTCAAAGGATTCCGTGACCTCACAATTAACACCTTACCTTGAGGCCGGTTTTGTTGTTGTTAATGTGCAATACCGCAAACTGGGGGAAGCATTGGCTCCCGCTGCAGTTCAGGACACGCGTTGCGCGTTGGCGTTTATGCTTAAAAATGCAGAAAAATATGGAGTTGATAAAGAGAAAATAATACTTTCTGGAACCTCAGCAGGCGGGCATCTTGCCCTTATTACCGGAATGCTGCCAAGCCATTCAAAAATAGATGCCCCGTATTCTCAAGATGTTAATTTTAAAGTTGCAGTGATAGTAAATAATTATGGTATCACTGACGTGAAAGATATTCTTTCGGGTGAAAACCGTAAGGGCTTCGGTGTTGACTGGCTGGGTAATCAGGAAAATAGAGCAGAAATCGCAGAAAGTGTTTCACCATTAGCCTATGCCAATAAAGATAATCCTGCAATTATTACTATACACGGCGATGCGGATCCAACGGTTCCATATTCTCATGCAGTCAGGTTGAAGAAAGCATTGGATGAAGCCGGTGTTGTAAATACTTTATATACTGTTGCCGGAGGCGGGCATGGGTCGTTTTCAGATGAAGATAAATATTTAGTTTACAACGAGATAGTTGCTTTCGTCAATAAACAACTTGGCGGAGACTACATGAAACCAAAAAAGAAGAAATAAAAATTAGTCATTTATGTTATGCAAAGTTGGGCTGAAGCACTTTAGTTTTGTTGTTGTTTACTCCCGGTTTATGGTATCCATGTCTATGGCAAAAAACGGCGCAACTTTAATTGTTGTAACTTCTTAAATAGCATATTATTAAGTTGCCCCGGCTTTTAAGTCAATGGTGTGAACTTTGGCAATTCATTTCATTTTGTACTTTGCGGCTAAGTCCCCCTTTTTGAAAAGGGGGTGTTCGCCGCGGCGAAGCGGGGGAATCTTTTTTAAGCAGTGTTAATGCCGCTAAAACAATTCTCCTCCCATTGGGACAAGCTTTTCGCTAAAGCGATCCACCCTCTTTTCAAAAAGGAGCGACCTCGAAAAAATACAGCCCAATTTTGTGTAATATGAGTTAGTTTAAAAGAGTAAGCACCTGCAGAGCCATTAAACTCTGCAGGTGCTTTTTTATATTACATGAATAGCATCCGTACAATAAACAAAGCCCCTAATACTCCCGCTAAGTCTGCAAGTAATCCGGCGGCCAAAGCATGGCGCGTACGTTTCACATTAACGGCACCAAAATAAACTGCCAATACGTAAAAAGTCGTTTCACTGCTGCCAAAAAATGTTGATGTCAGAATTCCTATAAAAGAATCTGGCCCGTGCACTTTCATAATCTCTGCCATAACACCCAGAGATCCACTGCCGCTCAGCGGGCGCATGAGGGCCATAGGAAGTGCTTCCGAAGGCATACCAATCGGATCGGTGGCAAAACGCAAAATATAGATAAGCCACTCCATTGCTCCGCCAGCTCTGAAAATAGAGATTGCCATGAGCATTGCCACGAGCTAGGAGATAATACTGATTGCAATATTAAACCCTTCCTTTGCACCTTCAACGAACTGCTCATAGACTTTTACTTTTTTTATAAAACCAATCACGAGGAAAGTTATAATAATAAGAGGGATAGCAAACGTGGAGATTATCTCGATAACTGATTTAATTTTTTCAGAATTTCCATTAAATACACTCTGCAGAATACCAACTGCTCCCAGTACTCCAACCATACTCAGAAATGAGAAAAGCGTTATAAACAACCATTTCTTTTCGGTCAGCACCTGCATCAGTGTTTTTTTACCTAGTGGAAAGTTTTCCATCACTTTTGCAACCGTAATACCCACGATTGTTGCACAAGTCGAACCGAAAATTGATGTGCCAATGATAATAGCAGGGTTAGCACTGCCAGCCGCCGCCCGTAAAGCAATTGCAGTTGCCGGAATCAAAGTCATGCCAGCCGTGTTAATAGCCAAAAAAGTACACATTGCATTCGTCGCGGTCCCTTTTTCAGGATTGATTTTATCCAATTCTTCCATTGCTTTTAGACCAAATGGAGTTGCCGCATTTCCAAGACCCAAAAAATTTGCCGAAAAATTCATGATAATAGCACCTATTGCCGGGTTGTCCTGAGGCACATCCGGGAAAAGGAATTTTGTAATTGGTTTAACTCCCTTGGAGATGTAGCTGATGATATTTGCCTGCTCCGCGATTTTCATAAGACCAAGCCACATTGCCATAATTCCAATCAGTCCAATTGCAATTTCAACGGCAGTTCCGGCATATGAAAATGCGGCGGACACGACTTCTTTCATTTTAGTAAAGCTAACGGACTCAAACACAAGCTCCGCTTTCCAATAACCTGAAGTATCCTTTGAAATTAAAGTTATATTTCCGCTGATGTCGTCATCCTTACCGGAAGCCTTGGCCACTTTTCGCAGATAGTCATTCCAATTTTTATCTGTCTTGGCGTAAAGCCCGCCCGTTGTTTTCCCGGCATTAAATGAAATAAGAGCCGGCATCACGATATTCTGTCCTGAATTGGTGGGAGAAAATTTTTGCATTTCAGAATCAGGGATTGTAATTGTTGCATCACCGGAATTTTTATCCCCGGCAAATTGCACCTGTACAATCATTTTTTGGCCGTTGTGATAGGTATTATCGGTCAAATCCCGGGCATCATAAAAGAGAGCCGCGGAAAAACCGAGGAGGACGAGTCCAATCCATACATAATTCAGCATGTTAATCTATTCTTTGGATGGTTTAATAAAAAAATATGTTTGTTGAAATGGCTCTGAAAAGTTACCCCGTTCATTTTGCACCAGAATCTTGACATTTAACGGCGCTTTATATGAATAAGGAGTATTTACAATCAGTCTGCCATTGGAAAAGGAAAAGTCGTTTGTTTGTTTTTTATCGATAAAAACTTTTACGGTGTTTTTTAAAAGTTTAACGCTATCCTGAACAGAAAAAGAAAGCGTTAGTGATTTTTCAGCACATTCCGAATTAAGTGGAGTAATTTTGGGAATACTGTTTTTCAGATATCTCGAGAGTCCCCGGAAAATACCAAAACCCGCGATACGGTTAAAATCCTTATTTGCCAATCTTGTTTCTTCATTCGTGTGACTGAAAAAACTGCACTCAACAAGAATTGACGGAATTTTTGTTCTTCGCAATACTGAAAAACCGGAATTCGGATAAATTATGTAGTCAGAGTATGTCCCATCGAAAGAACCAAGACCACCCGGGTTACGCATGGCATAACTTAGGTCCCTTTGAACATACCGGGCCATATCCCGCTCCATTGGCTCGTATTCATAATCGGTTTCAAGCGCGTGATAGTACGTGGAAGTATAATTTGTCCAGTTATCCTTGTTTGAGCCGGGTGCATTATGATGCACGCTGATAAATAAATCAGCACAACTGTTATTTGCCATTTCGGAGCGGTAACCAAGATCAACGGTTTTATCTATACTTCTGGACATAATGACTTCTGCACCGGAAGCGACTAAAAAATCTCTAAGAGCCAGAGCGGTATGCAAATTAATATCTGCCTCAACCACGAGTTTATTACGCCCTTTATTTT
>JACPGF010000346.1 GCA_016182615.1 Ignavibacteriales bacterium | reverse complement strand
TTGAAAATTATTCAGCGGTTGGTTATTCCTGAACGTCCGGGAAGAGTTTACGAACGAAAACCTAAGTGTGCTATGAAGTTCCATTTGAATCAAAGGCGTGTCGCTTGATTGGCATTTTCCTTAAGTTGACACCATTGCTGTTAACCGGGTGTAAAACTAAAATTTTATTTGTTGCTTATTTATCTGATTCAACGAGTATTAATTTATCAAAATCAATGGTGAGGAGCAGGGATTCAAGCAATTTTACATCATCACTGCCATCGCATTCCCCGGTAATATAAAACCTGTTTCCAATTCCTGCTTCAATTTTGCAGCTTTTGTAGTCTGATGAATTGACTGATATTTTGCCCGGAAATTTATCTTTTAATGCATAAGCTTTCTCGTATCCGGTTTCAGTTTCTCTTTCATAATTCTGTTGATACATATTAAACTGGGCAAGCATGATAGGGTAGAGGATGACATCCTGAATAGTAAATTTATACGAGACCTGAACAAAAGCAGTATCGGTTTCTTTCTGTAATTTTTCATAATTAACTGATGCCTGTGAAGTGGAAAATCCCATAACTGTTTGGGTTTCTCCGGTGGGTTTATTCCGCTTAAATCCTTCAATTTCCTTTGCCGGAAGAAACGGCTGTAATTTCTTGAACGAAATTACTTTTATTTGAGCCGAAAGTGGTAAAATAAAACAGAATGCTAAAGCGAATAAAATGAGCTTCTTCATATGAATCCTTAAATTAAATGAAAAATAAAATACATGAAAATTATAATGCAAAACTTGCTCCCGGGCAAAAAGAAATCCCGGTGAATATATTTTCTATTCCTGTGACTTGTCAAAAAGGTTCAGTGATTCACCAAAAGATTTTGCGAAAGAACGAAGCATTTCAGCGGTCTCTTTGTTAAAGGTTGCCCTCTCAAACGTATCTGCCATTTTTAAAAATACCTGATGATACATGATTTGCATTTCGAGTACCGGCATTTCCTTTGTCCATAAATCAATGCCATAGGTGGCTTGTTCCTTCGGCGACCAAAAAGAAACCATTAATGCTTTTGTTTCAGAAGTTGGGGATTGCAGATCCCCGCTTTGGTGCCAAGTAAGTTTTTCAGGAACGTTGTTTTCATCCGTCGTAATCGAAAATGTCAAATCGTATTGCATAGTAATTATTGGTTTTAAAGTGATACAAATTATTTTCGTAAAATGCGGAGAAATTCATTCCAAACAAACTATTTTCTCCATTCCCACAAAAAAGATTTCACCATCGGCAAATTATAGTTCACATGATTTTTTAGTGGAGTTTTTTGGAAGATTAAAAATGTGATCAATTAGCTATTGCTTCCAAATTTATGGTGTCCGGTCAGAGTTCCGGTGGTACTCAAATGTTTAATGATATCATGTTGCTCTTGCTATTTCGGTTCTTCCGAACTTCAGAAACTCGTTGTATAAATATGCTCCCACGATAAAAGTGAAAATCCGGAAGCCCGCCAAGGGCTGGAATAGCTCTAGAAAACAGAAACAAAAAATACATTGCAGCTCCAGCGGAGCGGAATATTTAATACTATCTATTTTATTTATTGTTTAAGAGAATCCCACCGATTTTTCAGGTGAGCCCAAATTATTCATTCTTCATTATTAATTATTCATTACTCCCGCATTCCTGCCGCTCATCATATAAGAAATGCTCAATGAAACATGGTTCATTATTTTTACCATATCAATTATTACTAAAATACCATGTTCGCATTTATACAAACAGCAATAGAGAAACCCCGGTTGGAAACTGCAAAACAGCCTGTTAAAGTAAGACAGGTTACCTATCAGTTGAATCCTTCAGGAGATGCAGGCAGCAGCTTTTATACAACACTACAGACATGTACCAACGAGTTAATGGGATTCCTTAATCCGTTGGTTGAAAAATATACCAGCAATTACATTGAATATCTTAAAAAACAGAATACCGTTTCTTTACGTACCCCGGATGAATATAGTTTTGAGTTGATAATTCTTGGAGTTCTTTGGAACAATCATAACCAGAAAGCTAAAAACTCCAGCAGAATAGTTAATCGTTTATTAGCAAAACTATACGAAATGCGGACATCGCATCCAAATTGGAAAAATAATATTGATAAGATACGAGGCATAACATCAACACTATTTCTCTATCAGGATTTTCAGGAACATTCCGGTTTGACCCTTCCTGCTAATTTGGATGAATTTGAGAAATTGCTTTCTTGGATGCAGGCAACCGGAGAGTATAAACAGGAGTATATCAGGCTTATTGAATGGATTGCATTTCTCAAGTCTTCCAAAGTGGATTTTGAAGAGTTCAGGCAGGATATTTTACGGGCAACTACAATATTTGAATGGCTTTCAGTTAAATATCTGAGGTCGTTTACCAGTTCTGTAAATGACTACATTGAGGAGAATAGACACCGGTATGAATGGAAGGAAAATGTTCTTTTTTGCTCCCGCCCGGTAAATGAATATCATCTTAATATGATTGGGGCGGAAATCATGAATAGGGCGTTAAAACCCGGATTTGACTCCGCGGATAAAAAAGTTGTTCTATTGCCTGCCTGTATGCGTTTGTTCACTGATGAAAGATGTAAGGCTGAAGTGAACGGCCTTGACCTGGTTTGTGCATCCTGTAATAGTGCATGCAACGTTGCACGGACAACTAAGCAGGGGCAGCGTGAAGGTTTCACGGTAAGGCTCATACCGCACTCTTCAGGCTTTTCGGATTGGTTAAAACAATGGGAAGGCACAACAGAAACCGGAGTGGTTGGAGTGGCTTGCCTGCTTAACCTGCTTACCGGTGGCTATGAAATGCAAAGTCTTAAAATTCCGGCACAGTGCGTTTTTCTGGAGCACACCGCCTGCGAAAAACACTGGCAGAAAAATCACTATCCTGCTGCAATAGAGGCAGGGCAATTATCAAAAATATTACATTAATTTTTATTTGGAGAAATAAACAATGAAACAAATACTTTTAGTGGCTGTTATCAGCTTACTTTCGTATGGTGCAGCATTTGCACAAGAGCAGACTTTCTTTTCCGGTGAAGTTCATCATGGTGGTTTTGGCGCCCCGGTAGTGAAATTCTCGAACATCTACGACCATAATGCAGTTTTAGTTGGCGGTGTCGGCGGCTGGATTGTAAACCATTCGTTTATCCTTGGTGGGGGTGGTTCCGGGCTGGCAACAAAAATAAAAGCAGATAATGCACTGCTTGAAGCGAACAAACTCGTTCAGGATGTGAATATCAATTTTGGCTACGGCGGCGTTCTCTTAGGATTTATTGGTAATTCAGACGATTTAATTCACTACTCCTTTACTACCCTTATCGGCGGTGGCAATATCAATCTCTCCGACCGGAAACATATGGGCGATAATTGGGATGATGATAATGATATCAGTGTTTCTTCTTCTGCTTTGTTTGTGATAGAGCCTGAAGTGCAGGTGGAAATGAACTTAACCTCGTTTTGCAGGTTAAATGTTGGTGCCGGTTACCGTTTGGTTTCAGGTGTTGACGTACCGGGCCTCAAAAATGCAGATTTCTCAAACCCTTCAGCATCAATAACACTAAAGTTCGGAAATTTCTAAAATAATAATTTTCGGCGGGTGTCAAACTGCATGGGCTTCGGACCACTTGTTATAATAAAACTTGTAAAAAATTATCGCG
>JACPGF010000353.1:7915-16129 GCA_016182615.1 Ignavibacteriales bacterium | reverse complement strand
ACAAATTCAGGGTCACCATCGCAGTCTTGAAACAGATTATATTCTATGACGGTATAACCGGGGGTATTTGTTAAGGAACGCCAACGAGAAGCTCGCAACACGACAGGATAGACCACAATCATTTCCGCAATGTCGGACCGCGGATACCCAATGGCATGGAGACGATTCGTGTTGGTGTAAGCACCTTAACAAATACCCCCGGTTATACCGTCATAGAATATAATCTGTTTCAAGACTGCGATGGTGACCCTGAATTTGTTTCTGTTAAAACCGATGAAGATACAGTGCGGTTTAATACGTTCAGAAGCTGCGAGGGCACCTTATGCCTGCGGCAGACTTCCAGGAGTTATGTTGAGGGGAACTATTTCTTTGGCAATAATAAACCAGGTACAGGCGGGGTAAGAGTGTACAACAAAGACAATAAAGTAATTGGAAATTATTTTATTAATCTGGGCGGCTCTAAATGGGATGCTGCCTGCACAATTACAAACGGAGACGTGGATAGTAACTCAACAAGCGTATCAAGTCATTTCCGGCCAATAAGAACAATATTTGCTTTTAACACGTTGATTAATTGTGAATCCAACATCGAGTTTGGCTATACGAGCGGAGGCAGCTATGGTTTAGCGCCACGGGATAACGTTATAGCGAACAATATTATTGTGGCAACAAGAAACCCCATCGTGAAAATTATTACAGCGCCACTCTCCCAAGTGTGGCAGGGGAATATATTTTTTCCGAGAGACTCGGCTACTATGGGTATTACGGTTGGTGCGGCACAGATAAGAAAAATTGACCCACAATTACAATTCCGTGACAGTTTGTGGCGGCTAACTTCAGGCAGCCCAGGAGTGAATGCAGCCCTTGGAAGTTATGATTACGTTCGATATGATATTGACGGGCAGCAGCGCTTGGGAATACAAGATGCCGGTGCGGATGAATACTACTCCGGTTCGCCACGGATAAAGCCCCTTAATGCGGCTGACGTTGGACCTGATGGTGGAGATTTTTTTGATGTTAGCATTATCCCCCAAGGTTTGCTTAATGGAACCGGAACGCTCGCGTTGCGTGATACGGTGACTGTTTATCTGGCCAGCCCGGCTGCACCATACGAATTTATCGATAGTGCTGCAATTGTGCTGGACAGTATAAGCTTTACCGGCCGTGCAAAATTTTCAGCCGCGGAGACGGGAACCTATTATTTGGTTGTAAAACACCGTAACTCAGTTGAAACATGGAGTACCGCGGGCGGGGAAGTATATATAGCGGGTGGAACACAGGCGTATGATTTTACTACCAGCCAAAATAAAACGTATGGCAACAATGCCGTAGTGATTGGTTCAAAGTATTGCATGTATTCAGGGGATGTCAATCAGGATGGATTTATTGACTTTACAGACCTGACTCTTATTGACAACGATGCATACAACTTCGCGTCGGGATACAGGGCAACAGATGTAAACGGCGATTTGTTCGTTGATTTTTCGGATGTAACCCTTGTTGACAATAACGCGTATCAGTTTGCCGGAGTTGTTAGACCGGGAGAATGAATAATTAATAATTAACAATGAATTACGGGTGGAGAATTCAGTTGAGAGTAAAGAAACATTTGGTGAACATTTAATAGAATACATTTTTGAAAGCCGATAAATGCCGGGAAAATACCCGGGTTTATAAACAAAGAAATTATGCAAAGCAACAAAACATTAACTCTCATAGTAATAGTATTTTCAACTACTCTATGTTTTGGACGGATAGTAAATGTCGGTTCGGCAACACAGTTTAAAGCAGCGATATCCGCCATACAAGCGGGTGATACAATACTCGTTCAGGACGGAACGTATGATCTGAATAGCTATTTGAAAATTCCGGTGAGCGGAACAAAGGAAAACCCCATATTGATAAAAGCCAAAAACAGGGGCGGGGTTACGTTTATTAATAAATCCTATTTCAACCCTCAGAATGTATCGTATATAACCATCGAGGGTTTTATATTCGCGGGTAAAGACGGAACAGCGATAAAACTTGAGAGCTGCACGCATTGTCGTATCACCCGGAATATTTTCCGCTTGCAGGAAACAATCCCGGTAAAGTGGATACTTGTGGGTGATGTCTATAGTGCAACCCAAGCAGTAAGCAGTTATAACCGCATAGACCATAACCTCTTCGAGAATAAAACACAGCCGGGTAATTGCATAACAATCGACGGTTTTCAGGGAACACCTGCAAGAAGTTCACAATACGACCGTATCGACCACAATCATTTCCGCAATGTCGGGCCGAGAGTTCCTAACGAGATGGAAACCATTCGGGTTGGTGTCACTTCACTAACCGGAACACCGGGTTACACGGTAATCGAATATAATTTGTTTGAAGATTGTGACGGCGATCCGGAATTTGTCTCGATAAAAACAGACGAGGACACCGTCCGGTATAATACATTCAGAAGCTGCCAAGGTACATTGTGCCTGCGGCAGACTTCAAGAAGTTATGTTGAAGGAAATTATTTCTTCGGTAATGGTAAAGCGGGAACAGGTGGTGTCCGCGTGTACAATAAAGACAATAAAGTAATCGGCAATTATTTTATCAATCTGACCGGTATGCAATGGGATGCAGCCTGTACCATAACCAATGGAGATGTTGACAGTAATTCAACAAGCCAGTCAAGCCACTTTAGGCCCATAAGGACAATTTTTGCATTCAATACACTTATTAATTGCGAATCGAATTTCGAACTGGGTTTTACCAATAGCGGTGCATACGGTAAACCTCCGCGTGATAATGTAGTTGCCAACAATATTGTTGTTGCAACGAGAAACCCCATCGTAAAACTATTGACTACGCCAATAAATCAGGTCTGGCAGGGCAATATATTTTTCCCGAAAGAAACCGCGACCATAGGTATAACCGCAACTAATGCTCAGATATTAAATACCGACCCTGTATTACAATTAGCCGACAGCTTATGGCGTTTAACTCCAGCCAGCCCGGCTATCAATGCATCTTTGGGTGTGTTCGATTACGTGCGGTATGATATTGACGGGCAGTTGCGTTCAGGCATAAAAGATATTGGTGCAGATGAATATGCAACCGGCAGTTCTTCTTTGCGGCCCATGAATGCATCGGATGTCGGCCCGGACGGCGGAGATATGGTTGTAGCAAATAACCGATGGGGCAAACATGAAGTAAACGGCGGAATGCAGTTTGATTTATTGCAAAATTATCCGAATCCCTTTAATCCATCAACAACCATACGATTTCAATTGACTGAAAACAGTTATGTAAAACTAACTGTGTATGACATGGCCGGCACTCAAACCGCGGTTTTGGTTGAAGGAACCAAAACAGCGGGTGTATATGAAGTGGATTTCACCCCCGCGTATAAAGGCGGCATGAGCAGCGGGGTATATTTATACCGGCTGCAAACCGGCACAAAATCAATTACAAAAAAAATGATACTTGTAAAATAAACTAAGAAAAAGCGAGCACTTATGATAAGACATGTACTTTTATTTTCCGGACTGTTGTTTGTATTGCATACAATCGTGTTTGCGCAAGACCAGTACCGCAGTTTTGTTACAGGAAGCTGGTCTGCCTCTGCCACGTGGGAAATCTCGACGGATAACGGTTCCAACTGGGCTGCTGCCGCAACAGTGCCCGGAAATGCTGCCACCGATATTGTGTTAATACGGAATGGGCATACGGTGACAATAAACCAAAATGCAACTATCGCCTCACTGACAGTGGGCGAAGGATTAACCGGTATTTTGCAATATGAAAATATAGCAACTGTCCGTTCACTTACTGTAACAGGTGACTTGACCATAGCAGCAAGCGGGCAGTTTAACCATGGGTTATCAATTAGTGTTGAGCATCAATTGCTTATCGGTGGAAATCTTAGTATCGGTAATAGTGCCAAACTTTCTGTTTACAATTCAAGTACACGGGGTGTGAATGTAACATTTAACAAATCAGCTAGCGAGGATCAAACAATTTCTTCTCCCGGTACCCCAAACACAGTTGATTTTCAAAAAGTAATCTTAAACCGGGGAAGTGCAGCGGGTAGAGTGTTGTGTAATATTTCTGTCAACATGAAAGGCGGGAACAACGCGCTGCAACTAACCAATGGGGTCTGGGAACAATCAGCAGGTACGATAGTACTGCCTTCATCTTCAACCGGAGGAGCCAACTGGTATTTTGGCAGTGCAAACGGAACATTTAAAGTGACGGGAAGTGCTTCAGCCACTTTCACAAGTTCAATTACCGGTGCAGGAGGAACAAGCGGCTTGTTAGGCACGATGGTGATTAATACCTCAGGCACAGTAACGGTAGGGTCATTTAATGGCGGTGCGAACCGGTTCGAGAATTCCGGTAACCTTAATATCATTGCCGGTACCGTTGTTGTTAATGGACGGTTTACTCACTCTTCAGGGACGACTACTATTTCAGGGGGTACAATCAATATCGATCCACAGGTTACTACAAATCTTGGTGCAACAAGTAACGCGTTCGAGGTTACTTCCACCGGGACGCTTAATATGTCAAATGGGACAGTGATTATAGTTGATCCAAACGCTGCAACAGGAACCGGAATGGAAGTTAAACTGAGTGGCACGGTAAATTTTACGGGTGGAACAATACAAATTGGAGATGGGGTTAGTACAACAGCAGGTTCAGCAGATGGATTTGAAGTCTATCTTGGAAGCGGGAAATATCTTTACAATTTTGTCGTTAATAACCCATCGGGGACAAACAGGCATGTCGTATTAACCGACCATACAACAAAAAAAGATGCAAACGTATCAAACTCGATAAGCATTGTGGCAGGGGAATTAAAAGCCGCAGCCCCGGATGCTGCTTCTTCAAATATTAATCTGAGCGGCAGTTGGAGCAACTCGGGTACCTTTACGCCCGGCACAACAACAGGTTTTACTTTAAACGGCACGGCTCCTCAAACTATCAGCTCAACATTCCCAGCTTCGGTTTACAACCTTACGGTAAATAATGCAACGGGAGCCGTTTTACAAAGAGACATTAACGTTACAAACACATTAGCACTAACAAGCGGCGATATTGACCTGAACGGGAACACGCTAACTCTCGGCTCCTTGGCAATGCTGAGCGAAACTGCCGGGAACACCGTTACAGGCACAAGCGGGAAAATAACCACAACAAGAGATATTGCCACACCTGCTGCGGCTAATGTTGGAGGCTTGGGAGCAGTCATAACATCAGATTTGAATCTTGGCAGTACAACGGTTGAAAGGTATCACTCGGCGAGGATTGGCAATGGACAGACCGGAATTAACCGGTATTATAACATTGTTCCCGGTCAAAACAACAGCGGTCAAAATGCTACTCTTCGATTCATGTATGACGAATCGGAGCTTGCAGGAATAACGGAGGCAAATCTTAGTTTATTCAAATCAGCCGATGGAAGCAACAACTCCTGGACGGAGATGCAGGGAACGGTTGACGAAGCAAATAATTTTGTTGAGTTAACGGGCATCAGTGATTTTTCATTCTGGACTCTTGGCGATCACGCCGCACCGCTCCCTGTCGAGTTAACTTTATTTACTGCTGAAGCGCAGAATGGTAAAATAGTGCTGCGCTGGAAAACAGCTACTGAAATCAACAACATGGGTTTCGAAATTGAAAGAAGCCGCAACAAAAACAGTTTTGTGAAGATAGGCTTTGTTGAAGGGTACGGAAATAGTAACTCAACAAAGGAATACCGTTTTACCGATGAAAATACTCCTGCAGGTAAATATGTTTACCGCTTGAAACAAATTGATAATGATGGAACTTTTGAGTACAGTAAAGAAGCTGCGGTTGATATTGCAATGCCTGCCAAATATGCATTAGAACAAAACTATCCTAACCCCTTTAATCCTGCGACCAGAATACAGTATTCAATTAGCAGTCCGCAGCATGTGCTGCTGAAAGTATTTAATATTCTTGGCAATGAAACAGGTGTTTTGGTTAATGAAAGAAAAGAACCCGGCACCTATATCGTGAACTTTTCCGCGGCAAATTTACCGAGCGGCATTTATTACTACCGTTTGGAAGCGGGCTCATTTACAGAAACAAAACAGATGATAGTTCTAAAATAATTTTTTAAGTATTTGCAGTTTACGAAAGTATTACGGTAGTATACATTACCGTAATACTTTTTTTATTGAAACTGCCCGGCTCATATCCAGAATAGTTTTCATCTCCCAGCCTCAGCCTTTAGACCCCTTGTTTGCATTCAAATCTTTTTGAAAAGTATTTAAATTTTGTGCGAAAATCGAAGAACGAAAATGTTTGACAAGGCATTTTAACACAGCCTCTAAAACACATGGTAATTAAATCAATCACCATTTTCAACAGCCAATAATACAGCGATTTTAAATTTGCCCGGATTCCACCCAATGGTATTAACTTAGGGAAAATTGGGCTGTGTTTTTCAAAATTTTGTTAATCCTTAAGTTAACACTTTACCTCTTAGGAGGCATTGGATTCCAACGGGGATTACAAGCACCCAATAAAATGGGCTGCTGCCCAACATTACAAACCAGTTTAAAATAGTGCAGCCGCTTACACACCGGGAGGTGGATAAACGGCTGCCAGGATGTTAGGGTATAGGGGAAAATCTATACTCCAACCTGCCTTCCTAAACTATTATCTTACTAACTGGGTAATTTCCTGCAGTAAGTTGTCGGCTGTGGTAATTACCCGGGCATTTGCCTGGAAACCACGCTGTGAAACGATCATCTTGGTGAACTCTTCAGAAAGGTCAACATTTGACTGTTCCAAAGCACCTGAGTTTACTGTTGTTCTGCTTGATTCACCCGGCTCGCCATACATCGGGGCACCTGAGTTCGCGCCAACCGTGAACATGTTGTCACCGGCGTTGATAAGCCCGTTAAGGTTATTAAAGTTTGCTACCATAACCTGTGCAAGGTTCTGGCTTTCACCATTCGAGAACACACCAACGATATTGCCATACTGGTCAACATTCAAGTTGAGTAAGGATGCGGCTGCGGTGCCGTTTTGTGTTGAAGGGGAAACTGCTGATCCTGATGATGTTTGGGTAATACCCGAAAAGTTCTTGCCGAAATCAAGGCTAATGTTCTGGTTTGCGGCACCATTGCCCGGTGTAAACCCTAGCATTGTCGGGCTGGGGGTTATCCCTGCAATAGAGCCATCGGTGTTAAAGCTAATTGTACCGCTGTTCTGTACTAATGATCCGGTACCCGCGGGTACGTTTGCATTCCAGTTCCAGCCGTTTGATGTGGTTTTTGTAAATTTCAAAGTTAACGTGTGCGAGTTGCCTAACGAATCGAAAATTGTCAAAGTTCCGTTAACAATATTAGGTTCACGGCCGCCATCAACAGTTGAACTTATTGTTGAATTCTGAGCTGCTTCTTTAACTGCGCGGGGATCAATATTCAAATTAATTTTCGAAGCTACATCGGTAACATTAATTAAATTCGTATCTGATGGGGGAAGCCCGCCGATAGTTGCCAGATTACCGTTCGTGTCGAATGTTATTACTTTTGTACCGGTTACCGGTGTTGAAAGCGGGGCACTGTTTGCATCAAGTAATTCCCAGCTTGCAGTAAAAGTATGTGGTGTTGTCTGGTCTTTCGTGTAGGTTACTTTTACTTTGTATTCTACTCCGTTGTCGTTATAAACCGAGTGTGTATCAACAAACGAATCAGTTGCACCCATTGTTGTGCTCAGAACCCCGGTCTCAACAAAGTTTTCACTTCTTGTTAAGCTCGAGTTTGCGCTTAAGTTTCCGTTCCAGCCGATTTCGGTGGTTGCTTTTGCAGGAAGTTTTCTTGCAGGATCTATAGTAATATCTTCAAGATTACTTCCCGGAGGGATAACGCCATCTAATGTAGCAAGTTTACCTTTAACGCGGGCACCGTTTTGCGAGTTAACCAAAGTTCCGTTACCGTCAAAGCTAAAGTTACCGGCACGGGTAAAGAATTTCTGTCCGTTTTTCTCAAGAATAAACATGCCGTTACCCTGTAAGGCCATATCGGTTGCAATACCGGTGCGTTCAAATGTACCTTGGTTCCAGTTACGGTCAATCGAGTTTACTTTCATGCCTAAACCAACCTGCAATGAGTTTGTACCACCACTGGTTTCGCTTGGGTTGGTGCCGTAACGGACAAACTGGCTGAGTGTATCGCTGAAAGAAATACGTGGAGCCTTGTATCC